>JAFASL010000915.1 GCA_019244535.1 Alphaproteobacteria bacterium | reverse complement strand
CGCGGATCGGGTTGCAAGGTCTCCACCCAGCACGGCGCACCAACCGGATAGGTCTCTCGATTGTTCATTGAAGTGTCCTCACGTTCGATGGTCATGGCTTCACGCGGCGGCTGCAACGGCGGCCGCCGATTCCGAACGCCACGGCATCGTGACCCCAGGCGGGGGCGCCAGGGGCGGCGGGCGGCGACGACTTCGATCAGATCAGGTATCGCATGTCAGGCGAACGATGCCCAGAGCCTATCCGAACGCGCGACTGTCCCAGACGCGCCTTTTGGCCCGCGCAGAGCGACAGGACCCCGAACCGTTCGCGTGTTCTAGGCCGAGGACTGATTCTTGCTGTTGCCATACGCGGATCGCACTAGAGCGAGGACGTAGCCAGCGAATGCGACGGCGAGTGCTTTCACGGCGCTAGGCGTTTCGCTTTGATGGATAACGTACGTGATCGCCACCGCGCTCGCCACGACTGCGTAGGCCCAAATGCCGATGCTCTTCGGCCAGCTTGGCGTGTCAATACCGCTCGGCTCGAGCGATAGGAGCAGTCTGAGACGAGCGGTTATGTGTGCGCGAGGTGTGTCGGCGGCTTTGAGGGCTCGTTTTAGCTCCGGGTTGGTGGCACTTGGGTCCGTCGGTGTCCCAATTTCGAGTGCGAACGCAGAGCCGAGGACGCCGGCTAGCGCTGCGGCAGCGCCGAGAACTGTGCCGTCGAAGCTCGGGGGCCTTGCCGACGTTGCCCCGAGGATCCGTATGATGAAGTAGACGTATAGGCCGGCGAAGGTGAATATCGCTGCGTAAAGGATTAGTCCCTTTAGCACTGGCACGGCAGCGATCGTACCGCTCGACTCGCCCGGCGTTGGGTCGCTCCCAGGCGGACTGCCCCCATTGAGAGCGGCCGCGGTCTGCGTGGTTTGGGTGATTATGCTGTCGGTCATCGTGCTATGCCCCCTAGTGGTTCAATCTGAGTCGCTGTCGTCAGCTTGCTACCTCTCCGATATAGACCGCCTACCCCCTGCCCGTTCCGTTGTCATGAAAACGACTTTCGGAGCGTCGCGATCGAGATGTGTGGCCAGCCGAGGATTGGTGCGGCGGGCGCCTTGAGGATCCCGAAGTTGAGTATTGTCATCTGCGCGTATTGCAACTGCATGAAGTGCTCGCGCCCTGGCCGAGTGACCTTTTCGATCCAGAACGTCGCGTAGACCAGCGAGGTCTGCGCGTTTGGCCCTACGCCCCCTGCCGGTTCGCCTCCCTCGAGAAAGAGGATGTTCTCGATCCCGCCCGCGCCGTCGGTGACGTCAACGACGGAGAATGGGCCTTCCGGCTTATTCGGTTGCTCGAGGAAGTTGACCGTGCGCTGGGTAGCGATGTTCAGCGCCGCACCTTCAAAGGTGTATCCGTCCGCAATTTGATGCTCGATCGTACTCTGGAGGATCTTGATCGGATCGTTGATGACAGCTTGCATCGGGACGCCGTTGATGGCTGATGGGAGTGGCGGCTCGGTGGTGCCAAACGGCGTCCGCGGGTTGGTCGCCGAGTCCGGTACGGTTAGGTCGTATTCGGTGAACGGCGGCGCGGGCGGCGTTAGTGCGGGCGCCGTCAGCTTCTCCGATGATCCCGCAGCATTCAACGTCAGCGGCTTCCCGGGCGGAATCGCAAACGGGGTGCTGTTAAACGACGGGAATACGGAAAAGGAGTACTGGGCTTGGCCTGCCGTGAGGACGGGAGGCCCCGAGAACTTGGTTGCGCCTCCTTGTGCCAGCACCGAGTTTCCATGGGGAATCGTCGCCATCCGAGCGACGATCTGACCGTATTCGGGGGGTTGCTCAGGGGGATATGTGGTCGCAGGCTGCGTTACCCAGATTCCGGGCTCGATGTGAAGCGCTCCGCCAGTCGCGGCATCGCTGATCTTCTGTAGGTAGGTCAGTCCGAACAACTCAATATCGTCTTGCCCAAAGCCGCGGTTGGGTATAGAGGACCCGATCGGGTCGAGCTTGAGCGTTTCGTGTGTCTGATTGAGTTGCAGATACAGAGGCTCATTGCCCTGAAAGTCAGGGCGTGCAATCAGGTTGAATCCCTCGCCTTGCCAGGTCCCACCGAGCTCCGCTAGCAGGCCTAGGTTCTGGGCGACGGTTGCTTCATCAGGCGTGATGCGAACAGAAGAGATAGTGGCCATCACGATGCTCCTTGCCGTCAGCAGATAGGTTGTTGGCAGCGGTCCCCGTCAGCGGAACCGCACGGCCATCAGTGAATAAGCTTTGCTCGGTTTGCCGCCGAAAAAGCAGGGTTAGTCATCCCACGTTACCCCTTTGACTCCCAGGCCGCATTATCTCAAAGACCTGTGGCCCCGGTCCCGAGCTACCGTCGACGCGACTGATGTAACTAATGAATTATGAGGATCGTAGGCAGATCGTTGCGCCCTTGTCAATGCTCCGATGTGATTCTTGTCACAGAGTCACAGCAGCACAGGCATGTAGCTTGTCGCTGACCCGAGCTCTCGCGAGGCAT
>JAFASL010000913.1 GCA_019244535.1 Alphaproteobacteria bacterium | reverse complement strand
ATTTTGGCTCCTTCTTCCGCAATCTGCGGATTGCGAAGATGCCGTAGCATTTCGCAACCCCAGAAAATTTCTCGCATCGGGAGGATCGGCCGAATGCCCGCGTCTATCAAGTTGCGATGCCCCGATCATGATGGGTCCGCCGCAGGGAAGACACCTGCCCAGTCCCAGCGAAAGATCAGCGAAGGCAGGTGCCGCGTCTGGCGTAAGTCTCAGCCTCGCACCCCGCCCCGCCATTCCTCGGGATGCAGTCCATCCAGGCGCTCTAGTCATTGTGCACACACGCCGACGGACGACCGCTTTTCCGGGTCGCACCCGGCGCCCGAATGACCGCGATGGGTCGAGTGCGGCGCAGCGTGACTGTCCCCAGACCGCACGGCTTTCAGACCTCTGTGTGCTCGGCGAGAGCGTGAGCGCGTCTCCAACGTCGACGCCAAGGTAGCGCACCGTGCTCTCTATCTTGGTATGAACTAAAAGGAGCTGCACAGCCCGTAAGTCGCCGGTCGTATTGCGGAGTGACCGCCTTGGTCGGCCAGAGAATGTGTGCCGTAATCCTCGCGCGGCGGCCGACGGCCGGCGCCCACTCATCCACCAACCTGGCATACTGCCGAGTGCTGATGCGCTTCGCTGGCAGTCTGGCCTTGCAGACGACAATGCACCGAGCCGCATTCAATGCGCAGTGGCTTGACCACCCCACACATCGTAATGCTCGCCTTCGAGACACTTTTTGCTGGAGCGCCTCGTGCTGACTTATGACTTCCGCCTGCCGCCCGGTCCGCGAACCGCTGAGTATGCGCGTCTAGCAGAGGACCTCGGCTTTCGAGCGGTCTGGTGCCCCGAGATTCCCGCCTTCGGCCACGACATATGGGTCACTCTCGCCCGCATCGCCGAAAAGACGAACCGCATCAAATTTGGCCCCGCCGTGCTGATCCCGAGCTATCGCCACCCGATGGCTCAGGCTTCGGCCATCGCAACACTCGAACAGATCTCGCCGGGACGCCTGATAGTCGGGTTCGGCACCGGTTTTACTGGCCGTGCGGGAATGGGCAAGAAGGCCTTGAGCCTCGCGAGCATGCGTACGCATATTATGCAGGTTAAGGCGTTGCTGCGCGGCGACGTTGCCGAGATCGACGGCGGTCTTGCCCAGATCCTCGCGTCGGACCGTTGGCTGCCTGACCGGCCGATCAACGTGCCAATCTACGTGGCAGGCCAAGGCCCGAAGGCCCGTGCGCTCGCCAAAGAGATTACCGATGGCCTGATCTCCCTCGGCGGCCCGGCGGAAGGGTTCGAGACCTGTCTTGTGTCGACCAACGGCACCGTCCTCGACGATGGCGAGGACGTCACCTCACCGCGCGCCGCGACCGCCCTCAAACCGATCATCGCACTTGCCTATCACCATCGGTACACGACCGATCCGGAAAGTGTGAAAACGCTGCCGAACGGCGAAGCGTGGCTGGCGAGTGTCGAATGTGTGGGCGAGAACGTTCGACAGACGGAGACGGCCAGCTTCGTCGACGTGTCCAACGCCAAACAGATGAGCTTCACGGGCACTCGGGAAGAATTGCGCGAACGTCTCACCCAGCTCGAGGTCAGGGGCGCCACCGGCATTATCTTCGGGACCAGCGGCTACGATGTCGAGCGGGAGCTGAGGGCCTACGCGGAGGTTGCGGGATTGAGGTGATCGAGGCGCAGCGCTTATTGGAGAGCAAGGATCAACGCTCATCCTTCGGATGGTGGTGGTGCGCAAACCTGATCGTACGCATATCGCTCCTTGAGCGAACCAAAGTGCTCGAAGACATCAAGCGCGACCTCGAAAGCCGGCCGTGTGATCTCCACATGGGGTGTCCAGCAGCCCAGTTGTTGATAGCTTGAGATGCACTGCGCCAGGACATCGAGCTCGATTGAGGGGAAGAATGATTTTTCAGCTTTGGCGATCTCGATTGCCGGCGTCGCCACCATGTAGGCCCGTGTCTTCGTGTAAGCGCGCATGAAAGCCTTTGCGACATCGGATTGCAGCCAATCCCGTCTCGCGGCCAGACTGGAAAAAGCGACAGGTCCGATCTTCGGGCCGCAGCGCGCAACGATGTGGCCAACGCCATCGGCTTCGAGCTGCTGCGGAAAGGGCCCTTGCTGCTGAACGTATTGCCCTTTGCCCGCCCGAAACGCTTTATCCATGTCCTCTGCACTACCCGGGCTGATGACTTTGAGCTTGGTAAAATCGATGCCGGCCTTGTGGCAGGCGTATTGGAACATGGCCAAAGGCTGGCCGCCGCCGAAGAGGATGATCTCTGACCCTTCGAGTTTCTTCCAATCAAAGTCTGGATCGGTCGTCCGGCCGGTGATGAAGAACCCGTCCATCTCGTTGATCTGGGCGAAATGGATGGCCGTTGGCGTTTCGCCTTTGGCGAGGCTTGTGAAACCCTGGCTCGGAGCGGACTGGATGACGTCGGCACGCCGTTCCTCCAGTGCCTTTACCGCGGAAACGCCGGGAGGCGAGACTGTCCAATCGGCCTCCAGCCCCTCAGCCTTCAAGAAGCCACCGGACATCAACGAAATCAGAGGCGAGTAGAAGGCAGAGAACAGAGTGAATTCTATATTGATGTGCGCCATTTCAGGGGCCTCATAAGTATAGTTACACGATCTTGATGCAGAGATGCGGTGCCCCGGCTTCCATCTTCCTGTCCAACGACGGGGCGAAGAAGCAGTTCCGTCAGGCAAACCCGGCCACGGGGTGCGGGGCATAGGGTTCCTCCAGCGCGGCGATTTCCTCGGCCGACAATTTCACCTCGAGCGAACCAAGCGCATCGTCGAGATGCGCCAATTTGGTTGCGCCGATGATGGGGGCCGTGATGACCGGCTTGTGCAGCAGCCAGGCCAGCGCGATCTGGGCCCGCGGCACGCCGCGCGCCTTCGCCACCGCGGCGACGCGATCAACGACCCGTTTGTCGGCTTCTTCGGTCGTGTTCTTGAACATGCGGCCGTAGGCTTCGTCGGTCTCCGTACGGATGCTTTTGTAGTCCCAGTCGCGGGTCAGCCTGCCGCGCGCTTGTGGGCTCCAGGGGATAACGCCGATGCCCTGATCGGCACAGAGCGGCAGCATCTCCCGCTCCTCCTCACGGTACATCAGGTTGACCAGGTTCTGCATGCTGACAAAGCGGGTCCAGCTGTTGCGCTCGGCGACCGCCAATGCCTTGCCGAACTCCCAGGCATACATCGACGAGGCGCCGACATAACGGGCCTTGCCGGCCTTAACGACATCGTGCAACGCCTCCATCGTCTCTTCGATCGGAGTTTCATGGTCGAAGCGATGAATCTGGTAGAGGTCGACATAGTCGGTACCGAGCCGGCGCAGGCTCTCATCGATCTCGAACAGGATGTTTTTGCGGGACAAACCGGCGCCATTCGGGCCGGGACGCATGCGGTTAAAGACCTTGGTGGCGATGACCACTTCCTCGCGTCGCGCGAAATCGTTAAGCGCGCGACCGAGAACCTCCTCGCTCTTGCCGACCGAGTAGCGATTGGCGGTATCGAAGAAATTGATGCCGGCTTCAAGCGCCTTCTTGATGAACGGGCGGCTCTCGTCCTCGCCGAGTGACCATTGGTGAAAGCCGCTATTGCCGCCGCCATAGCTCATGCAGCCAAGGCAGAGCCGGGAGACATCGAGCCCGGTGCGGCCCAGTTTGGTGTACTGCATTGCTGACTCCTTTATGGGGCCGCCACGATATTCCGAGGCAGCCATTCGGGAAAATGGTCGGCGGCTGCCGCGGCGAGGTCCTCAATCGCGCCGGCGGCCTCCAGATGGCTATATATCCAGTTGACTATATCGGAGATAACAGCGCCGCAGCATGGACCCGCGTAAATGTCGGCTCGGGATGCCATTCAACTGAGTTAAGGGGGGTTCAGGATCGTCGCTGGTGATCCGCCGTTCAACAATGGCAAGTACTGGCTTGTAGCCAGTAACTTCCTCTGTGCCGGCTAGGTAGGGGAGCGGAGATTGGCTGTCCGGCCGCACTTGCATGTCCCCAAGCAGTTTGGCGCAACGGCGCGATGGGGATTGAATCGTGGTCGCGATATGTCCCGCCGGAGGATGGACTTACGATGAAACTCTACATCACGCCCGGCTCGCCCTATGCGAGGATCGCTCGGATCGTCGTGTTCGAAAAGCAGCTGGAGAACCGGGGCGAGATCGTGGTCGCGCAGACGCGGACCTTCGACAGCCCATAAGTTTAGGGGATCAACCAGCCCATCACTGGGGCTAGGCCGATGAAGCGCCGTCGATGGCGATCTCCGCCCCGGTGATGTAGCTGCTTTCGTCGGAGAGCAGGAATGCCACCAACTGCGCAACCTCCTCCGGCGTCCCGTGGCGGTGCATCGGCACCTGCTTCATCCGCTCCTCGCGCTGCTCGGGCGTGCGGAACGCGATCATGTCGGTGTCGATTGGACCGGGATGAACCGAGTTCACCCGGATTTTGCGGCCGCCGAGGTCGATCGCTGCCGACTTGGTCATGCCCCGCAGCGCCCATTTGGTC
>JAFASL010000846.1 GCA_019244535.1 Alphaproteobacteria bacterium | reverse complement strand
ATATCTTCGAGACGCTTCTGCCAGGCGAGAATCGAGAACTCGTTGATCTGACGCTGGTTCTCATCGATGTTGGCCGAGGGGAAATCGGTAATGCCGTTGACGGTCAGTCCGAGGCTTGGGGTCTGGCCGGCGACTTGCGGGATCTGGTATTGGCTGCGCGAGGCACCAAGAATGGCGGTCAACCGCGACGTCGGATCTATAATGCCGGAGACATAGGCAAACCCTTTTGGCTGAATGGAGTTGTCGTGGATCGCGTTGAAGGTTGGGGCGGGGTTCTCGATCCCCTCGCTGTTCTGCAGGTACTCGCCGGTCGCGTAATAATCGATTTGCCCAACCCGGCCGCCCAATTCGGCGCTCGGCTGAAACGTGCCTTGCTGCCCGCCATAGAGCGTCGCCGAGCCCCCCGGATTGAGAGTCCCGGTCTTGGTCTGGATATCGATGATGCCGGTGGTGCGCAGCCCGTATTGCGCCGGAAGGCTGCCCGTGATCAGCGCCACAGAATTGGCGAGTCTAGTCTGTAGCGCTTGTCCGAAGACGTTGATCCCCTCCGGCAGCTGAACCCCGTTGATACGGAATTGAAGATTGGCGTGGTCGTTGCGCACATGAAGCTGGCCGAACGAGTCTTGCGCGACCCCCGGAGCCTGCAGCAGGAGCCGGTTCAACGGCTGATTGTCGCCCTGCGGCTGGGTCTCGATCGCCTGCCGGCTAAAATCGAAGACGCTGGCGCCGAGGCTCGGCTGGATCTCGCTGCGGGCGATATCGAGCTGCCGGGCAACGACGTCCAGATCGAGCGACAAGCTCCCCTCTGAGGGTGGCGAGGCCTGCTGGGCCATGGCCGAGCCCCCAGCGCAGAGTGTGGCAAAAGCAATGGAAAGGACTGGGGACAGACGGCGCGCCCCCGCGCAAACCGGGTTGGCCATAGCTTCCTCTTGCTGTTCTGAGATAGGCCGCAGGGCTGCTGCGGCGGGTCGGTAGGGTAGAGGTCGCTTCAGGCCACTGGTGGTGCGCGGGATCGGAAGAGCAGAAAGGGCGCGCGAGGAGTATCGATCACCGCGATGTCGGTGTGGCGCAGGGGTGCTCGTTGGGGCGGGGCCGTCGTGAAAAAATCGACCGGAACGATGCCCTGATGGCCAAGCGTGAGGCAGATTTGGCAATCGTGGTCTTCGGACACCGGCTGGGCCGGGGCGCTTGGGGCCGACAGGCTGGTTGCGTTACGAGCCGCCTGCGAAGAATAGGAGAGTGGGTGATGATGGCCGGCGAACAGTAACGCCTGAACCAAGATCGCGAGAATGCCGGCGAGTGCGGTGGCTTGGCGTATAATGCGCCGAGCCCGCCTCATCCGAACCTCCGTGACGAGGCTCACCCGCATCTTGATCCTGTTCCCCCCACCCCGTGTGCGACCAGAAACACTTGTTGCGGATGATACTTTATAACAACCGGAGCCGTCCGCGAACCCCTTTCCCGAGCGCCGGGTATCGTCTTATCCTGCGAAACGGCGGATCGGAGACACCCGATGAGACCTGCCCTGGTGGCGATTGCGTTATTGATTTTCTGCTCCCTCGGCGGGCAAGCGCGGGGTGCTGGGGTCGACCTCGAACTCATCCTTGCGGCCGATGTTTCGCGCAGCATAGACGACGCCGAGTTCGACTTGCAGCGCAAGGGTTACGCGGCGGCGCTGACCGACGAGCGCGTGCTGACGGCGATCCGCGGCCGGTCGGGTGCGGCGATCGGTGTATCCTTTATTGAGTGGTCCGGCGACGAGGATCAGCAGGTCGTCGTCGATTGGACGGAAATCCGCGACGAGGAGGATGCCGGCACTATTGCCACCGCAATCCTTGCCGCACCTCGCTCGTTCATGGGGCGCACATCGATAAGCGCGGCGATCGATTTTGCGATGGCGCGTTTCGCCAGCTCGAAATGGCCGGAGGGCCGGCACATCATCGACATATCCGGCGATGGAACAAACAATTCGGGGCGTCCCGTCACTGAAGCCCGCGACCAGGCGATTGCCCAAGGCGTCACGATCAACGGCTTGGCGATCATCAA
>JAFASL010000777.1 GCA_019244535.1 Alphaproteobacteria bacterium | reverse complement strand
TATTGTGCTTATCGCGCGGCGGAGCCGGGTCAGACGTATTGGCGTTTCGCCAATTTCCTGTTCCCCTTCTGGACGCAGACGCCGCAGGGCCCGTTCGACCGTGTCAACACGCGCGCTTGGGTGCCGATGGACGACACGCATACAATGTTTGCGAGCCTCAGCTGGCGCGGCTCTCCCCCGTCGATGCGTCCGCTGCAGCGCGGGCGGATGGTGCCGGGGTCGCGGCTGGGTTTCGACTACCTGCCGAACACCACCGACTGGTACGGTCGCTGGCGGCTCACCCAAAACCCGTCGAACGACTGGATGATCGACCGCGCCGCGCAGCGGAGCGAGAGCTATACCGGCATTCACAGCATCCACGGCCAGGACCAGGCGGTGACCGAGAGCATGGGGCCAATCACCGATCATGAATTCGAAAACTTGGGGCCGAGCGACATCATGATCGCGCGCACTCGGCGGCGCTTATTACGCGCCGCCCGGGCGCTCAATAAGGACGGGACGGTGCCTCCGGGGGTCGATGATCCGGACATCTACACCGCCGCGCGCAGCGGCGATTTCCTCGCCGACGCAAAGGTCGCCTGGCGCGATGCTTATGAGATGCAGATGCGCGCCGCCGTCCGGCCGCTGGCGCAAGCGGCGGAATAGGACACCGACAACGCGTTCACGACAAGCCCGGGACTGCTGAGGCTCTATTCAGACAGCTATGCGGGCGGTTGTTGGCCTTTATCTTGCAATCGGCATCGCTCTCGTGGCGATCGGCTTTCTGTTGCCGGGTCCCTGCCCGAACCGTAACACCGATATCGTGAGCCACATCATTTTTGTCCTTACCTGGCCGGTCGGATTGTACGCCGAGGTTTATCAGGGCCACCTGTCGGCGGAGGAATGGCTCCGCGCTCAGGCCTGCCAGGACGGCGGCAAGCTCGGACCGAAAGCCGTTCCAAGTTAACCCCCCGGCAGCACCGGCAAGGTTTTCGTCGCAGCCAACCAGAAAACCGCAAACCCAATCGATATGATGGCTATCGGCACCCCCGCGCGCGCATGTTCGGTAAAAGTAATTCTTGCTCCCATCCGATCCGCGCGTTCGGCGATCAGTACATTTGTCAGACTGCCTGTCAGCAGCAGATTGCCGGCGAGGCTGGACAGCAGCGCCAGCGCGTAAAAGACGCCTGGCGGGGCGTTCGGCCAAAGCTGCAGAAACAGCATTGCAGCGGGGACGCCGCCGATCGTGTTGCTCGCGACAACGCTGTATGGCGTCAGCGCCACAAGGCTGTCCGGCAACAGCCCGTGGTCGGTCAGGAAATCAACAATTTGGGCAGCGATTCCGGTACGATCGAGCGCTCCGGTAACCGCGAACAGACAGGCGACGAGCAGCAAGAGCGGCCAATCCACCGCGGCAATCATTGTCCGGCTGGTAATCTTGCGACTGGCCAGCAGGAGCGCGGCGATGATCAGCGCACCGATCTCGCGGGGCAGCGGCGTCGCGAAGAGAACCACCAGAACGAGCAAGGCGACCACCCCCTTGATCGTCTGATTGCGATCGAGGGGATGAACGGTTATCGGCGGCGCGTCGAGGGTCGCGGCGAGCACCGTCTGGCTGATCCGCATACGCCACTGCAGCCACACGACCACAAAGACGACGATCAGCGTGAACAGCGCCGGCACCGCGCAAACCGCCAAGAAGATCCAGAAATTGAGCCGGCCAAGCGCGCCAATAAGAATATTTTGCGGATTGCCGATCAGGGTCGCGGCGGAGCCAGCATTCGTCGCGGCCGCCAGCGCGATCACCAGCGGGCGCGGGTCGAGGCCGCGGCTTTGCGCCCCGGCGATGAGCAGCGGCGAGATCGCGATTATCAGAATGTCGGTCGCGAGCACCGCCGAGAGCGCGCCTCCGATCGCGACGGTCAGCGCCAGCAACGTCGCTGTCCCGTATCGGGTCTGCGTGATCGTTCGCGCGCACAGATCGATAAAACCCGATTCGGCGAACTGCGCTGAGATGATCATCATCGCGAACAGAAAGGCCAGCGTCGGCAGGTCGACGGCGCT
>JAFASL010000638.1 GCA_019244535.1 Alphaproteobacteria bacterium | reverse complement strand
ATGTCGCCGGCCGCCTGAAGGTTCGCACCGAGGTCCAGGAGGTTCACTAGAACCTGCATGTTCCCATGCCCTGTTGGTCGCTGCCGTGCTGGCCCGTCGTCAACAACGGTCTGCCGTCCTGCGTAACAAACACCGCCGAGAGCGTGTTGTAAGGGCGTTTGTGCGGCGCGATGACGTTGGGACTGTTGGGATCCAGGGTGAACAAGCCGCCGCGATTATGCAGGACGAAGCCATAACCAGGGATCGTGATCCCAGATCCAAAGGCAGCAAAATTGCTGTCGATCCATGATACCATGTTGCCCCAGCGATCGGCGGTGGAGAGATAGATCGTGTCGCCGCCGATGGCGGGACCTGTGAAACCGCCAACAACGGGATCGAAGCTGGGAGGCGCAGTGGCGGAGGCTTCGCCGGGGTTGACCTTGCTGCACAGTGACGCAGCATAGGGCTTGGAGGTCAGCCTACCGACCGGCACCGATACGACATCGGGATCGGCGTTGAAGGCGTAGGTGTCGGCATAGGCGAGCTTCTTCGTCTCTATCAATGCATGCCAGAATAGCGGGTTTGCAGGTCCGAGGGTGCTCAGGCTCTGCCCCGGGTACCATTGAGGCACGCACTGCTCAAGAATGTTCAAGGCTTCGATAATCCCCCATGCCTGCGACGGGGCAGTTGTTCCATAAACCGTGAAATCGCCGTGATAGCTGGTCGAAGCCGGAGTCACCCATTCGCCCTTATAGCTTGCCAGGTCTCGAAGCGTCATCGTCCCACCGAGCGCGTTGGACTTGGCTACGATGGCCCGAGCAATTTCTCCCTTGTAGAAGACATTACGGCCGTTCCGCTGAATTAGCCGAAACGTCTTCGCCAATGCGGGGTTCGTAAAAATCGTGCCGGTTACCGGAGCAACCCCGCCAATGTAAAAAGTATTGACGGAATCCGGATCCAACTGCGTACAGCACCCACGAAGTGGCAAGGCATCGGGCAGGATCCAACGGCTGGCGATTTCCTCGGTGATGGCGAAACCGTTCTCGGCGTAGTCGATCGCAGGATCCAAGACTTCTTTGAAAGTCATTGTTCCAAACCGGTTAAGGACCTCCTCCCAGCCCCAGAGCGACCCAGGCACCGTGACGGTGAGGATCCCGCCTGAAGGCATCCCCGAACCTGGGGCAAAATTGGCTGGGTTCCAATTGTAACCGAGCGAGTTCATGTGGGCGAGCGACAGCCCGGTGGGTGCGATGCCGCTGGCGTTGAGCTGGTATAATTTGTTTTCTTTCGCGATATAGAGGATCACGAACGAGTCACCAGCGATACCCACATTCGGAGGGAAGGTGACATTAAGCGCTGCCGCGGTTGCAATTGCGGCGTCAATCGCGTTCCCACCCTGCATCAGAATTCGCGCGCCAGCCATCGCCGCTAAGGGCTGGACAGTGGTCACCATGCCATTTCGTGCCATGACCTCCGAGCGGGTCTGCGGCACCCACCCCTCGGCTCGATCGCCCCGTACTGCACTGCACCAAGGCGGGGTCGGTATTTCCGTGCACGTCCTCACTGGCGGTGATTGCGCAACGGCGAAGTTAGAGTAGAGTGGCACACCAGCGGTTAGGAGAAGTGCGACGCGACAAATAAGATCTCGGAGGCGGAGGAGGCTGCGACCCACGGTTTCCCCCTTGTAACGGTCGGGAGCCCACCCGTTAGCGCCCGGACCTCAAATCGGCGCGTTTAGCGCGCCATCCCTGTATTCCAAATTGAGATATCTTCTTTCGCCAAGACCTCGTGCGTCAAGCCGCCTCTTTGAGGTCGAGGACCTTCGTCGCGGGCTCAGTCACCTCGATGGTCTGACGAACGCCGGCAATTACGTCAACTCCATTAAGAACGGTCTGGAAGCGCAGATCGGCAACCCCACCCGGGCAACAGATCCTGATAAAGCTCGTCGCTATAAAATTGCTGCGCTGTGAAATAATATACGAACGAGCTCTGTCGCAGCCGGACGGCGGCGATCTGCAGTACCGTCGAAAATTATATTCTGGCGTGGGGCAATTTTGTACGGCGAGACCTAATAACGCTTGGCGTGCTCGACTCGCCCAGTGATGGCATCGACGCGCTGTTGAGCACCGCCGCGCAGACATGACCATCGAACAGCTGGAGAGCGCTCTCGCGCTGCTGACGCGCCAAACGGCGTTACCCGCGGACCGCCCAGACGCTTGACCGGCGGCATGAACGGTTCAATCAACCGCCACTCCGCATCGGTCAGCTCGCTTGCGTAACGCCGCCTTCTCGCGCATACCATTTTGGCCCTCGCGGGTTGATTGGACACAACTGTCATGTTTCAAAGTATTGAAATCACCCAATTCATTTTCCGTCAGCGTCTCAGCGAGGCTGAATGACCCCGCAAGGCGCCAAAGCCCGAGTCAACCTGATCCGCGTCCCGACGATCGCCTGGCCGACCGGCTATAGGGAACAAAAAGGCGCCGGGGGATTTGCAGCAAACCGCGCCAAGACCGAAATCCGATGGACGGCGGTTCAAGCGAGCGCACTCGCCGACGGCGCCGTATCGTATCCGACGTAGTAGATCTCCCCACGAGAAGCAGCGGCTCGGCGAAGCGCTCGCGCAGGTCGATGCTCAGCGTGATACCGACCTGAGTTGACGCTGACTCGCCAAGGAAGTTGCATCGAAATCGCGTCGCGAGTAGCAGATGTTGTGGTCTGGGGAGGGGGAGCCCAGAATGCCTGCTTTGGTGATCCGTAGTGACATTGGTTCAGAGGAGCTGCGCCGGCGAGCGCGACGTCGAATTAGTGCCCGGCTGATCGCGATCGCCAACGCGCTGGAAGGCATGGATCGAGCTAGCGCAGCGCGGCTGGCCGGGATGGCTCGCCAGACCTTGCGTGACTGGGTTCACCGCTACAACAGGGAAGGGATCGCTGGGCTGTGCAATCGGCCAGCGCCGGGCAAGCCTTCAAAAAAGATCCTATGGGCGACGGACGGTCGAGCTCCAGTAGGGTTTGGCGTCCAACATCCTACCCAGGAGACTGCCCATGGAGATCTCGTCCAGCACCCTGCCGGCCGTCGCCGCCGAGTGTGCTACGATGTTTGTCGCTTTGGAACTGAGCAAGTCGAGCTGGCTGGTGGCCCTGCATTCGCCGGTTGCCGACAAGGTCAGCCTGCATCGGTTTGTCGGTAGCGACGTCCCCGGGCTACTGGCGCTGATCGCGCGCAAACAGACGCAGGCGGAGGCCCGGCTCGGCCGGGCGATCCGGGTTCTGTCCTGCTACGAGGCGGGGTATGACGGATTTTGGCTACATCGGTTGCTGTGCGCCCGCGGCATTGATAACCGGATACTGGATGCCGCCAGCATTCTCGTCGACCGGCGGTCGCGCCGCGCCAAGACCGATCGGCTGGATGCGGCGGGGTTGCTGCGTACTTTGATGGCGCTCGATCGCGGCGAGAGCCGGGTCTGCCGCGTGGTCCGGGTGCCGAGCGTGGCACAAGAGGATGCACGGCGTCGCAGCCGGGAACGTAGCCGGCTGGTCGTCGAACGTGGTCAGCATTCGAACCGCATCAAGCGTCTTGATGACGCTCGGGGTACGCGACTTCGAGCCGACGCGGCGTGACTGGCAGGAACGTCTCGGGGGTCTGCGAACGGCAGATGGTCAGGAATTGCCGGTATGCCTGAGGCCAGAGATCACCCGCGAGTGCGAAAGCCGACACGGCATGGCCTGCCGAGCCCGATTGAGACGCGTCCTGCAGAATGGAACGGCGCCGTTAGTCAAAGTCCCGGCGCCGTCTGGTCCCGCGCTTTTCCGCCTCGAGTGCGCCAGTAGCTCGCTGCTGTCGCCGAACCAGCTGCGAATGATAAAGCGCTGCGTGCTGTCCTCAAAGCCAACCGCGACCACCGCGTGGCCCCCGAGAACCTGCTCGTTGAGCGCATAAAGTGGGCCTCGGCTCTTTGATACCTACACCGTCTGCAGGATTTTCTCCGGCGCGATGTCGGGCGCGAGGATTTGGCGCCAGTCGGCGTCTTGCGGCAATAGCTGCAATGCACAATAGAGATTGTAGTAACTCGGCCCGACACCGGCTGGCGTGCCGCCCGCCCTCACGGTGTTGATCGCCTCGTGCAACAGCCGGCGCATTTGGATGATGCCCTTGTCGGCTGGGCCCAGATGCTCCTGACTGCGGTCGCAGATACGCCCCATGCTCTCCTGGATCGCGCGGTCCTGTACGTTGATGCCGTCAATTCCCGTGAAGGTCTCGGTCTTCTGCACCGCACGGTCGATCAAATAGGCATTCTCGCGGTTGGCCTTTGAACGGAACGTAGTCTGGTCGACATGCTCCGGGCCGTTGCCGATCGAGCGTTCAAGCCGGTCCTCAGCGCTGAGCGGCGCCGATTTGCGACTGTATACCCAGTTGTAAACCATCGTCGTCTCGTCATCGATCGGAACCCAGGCGTGGCCCGCGTCGCCCCAGTCGCCGACCTCGTTTGACGCCGCGCGGATCTGGTGGAATGGCAGGATGTAATGGTAGGTGCGCGCGTGCATTTCAGCATCGCCGAGTCGCCGGACGCCGGTGTACTGGTAACCGTAGTCGGTGATGTCGACGACGAGCCGCGGGGCGCCCGCACGAACATAGGGGTTCGACGGCTTGATGCCGCCGCGTCCCGCATTGTCTTTCAAGAGCCGGTGAAGGATCGGCGCGTGCGAAGTATCGAGCCCGCCTTCGAGCCCTTGCAGCCAGTTGCACTCCTGAAGGACCTTGCTGACATGGCGGTGCGTCTCCGGCGCCTGCGTCCAGGCGAATTTCGGGAGCGGCGGGATCTTCTCGGCCG
>JAFASL010000624.1 GCA_019244535.1 Alphaproteobacteria bacterium | reverse complement strand
CGTCGAACGCGGCCGCGCTGTCGCGACCAATATCCGCAAGGCGATCCGCTACCTGCTGGCGACCAATCTCAGCGAGGTCATTTTTATGCTCGTCGCTGCCGCGGCTGGTAGGGCCCATCCGCTCAGTCCAGTGCAGCTGCTGTGGATCAACCTGTTGACGGATGTTCTACCGGCGCTCGGGCTCGCAATGGAGCCGGCGGCCCCAGATACGATGGCTCGCCCGCCTCGGGATGGACATGAGCCGGTCATCTCGCCGGCCGAATTCGGCACTCTGGCGCGCGATGCCAGCCTGATCGCCGGGAGCGCATTCGCCGCTCAGGCCTGTGCAGCCCGCTTCGGCGGCTCGGCGCAATCGAGACAGACCGTCGGGTTTGCCAGCCTCGTTTCGGCCCAGCTGTTTTATGCCTTTGCCTGCCGCTCGACGAGCAGATCGATCCTGGCCGAGCCAAACCTTCCGCCTAACCCATTCTTCCTCGGCGCGCTCGGCAGCGCCTTTGCGGCGCAAGCGGCCGCCTTGTTCCTCCCCGGCTTCCGAAACCTGTTCGGACCGCCGCTCGGCGTCGGAGATTTCGGGATCTCGCTGGCCGCCGGCGCAGCCCCGCTGCTGGCGATCGAAGCAATCCGCAACGCGCAGCTCACCCGGCCGAGCGCTTCTCAGTAGGCAGTCTCCTCCAGGCTCTCGCCGAGATCGTCGAGAATATCACGGCTCGAGCCGGCATGTTGATGTTTTGAGCGATCGACCGCCTCACGCAGTTTGGTGAGCTGTCGCCGGTACCGGTGCTGCCCGTCGTGCTCGTTCGCGCCCCAGCTTTGCGCCCGACGACGCGCCCGCCGTTTGAACTGCGCGACCGTGCGTTCAACTGCCTGACGGGTCTGCTGCGGGTCGGTCGGGCGCGAGATTTCTTTGTTTATCTCGGCGATCGTGCTCGACACCAGAGCCTCCATCAGCTCTTCGGTGGCTTCCGCTTCGGATTCGCCCAGCAGATCGAAGACGAGTTTAACCGCCGACCCGAGGGCCGGAGACATCTGCGGCAGCAGTTTCGGAAGTATCGCCGAGGCGAGCCCGACAGTCAGCAAGGTGACCAGATTAGGTTTTCCGAAATCTTCGAACATTTCCCGCCTCGGAACAAACGCCAGCGCTGCTCAGTTTAGCAGACAGGCACTCGAGAGAGAATGGTAACTGGGGAGCTGATCGCGATGGCCGAATTGGAAAAACAGAGGGCGTTGGACTTGCTGAACCGCATTTTAGAGGCAGAACTTGCCGGCGTGGTCCGTTACACCCATTATTCGTTTCTCGTGTTTGGCCACAATCGAATTCCGATCGTGTCCTGGCTGCGGGAACAGGCTGCCGAGTCGCTGACCCATGCGCAGCAGGCCGGAGAAATGATCACCCTGCTTGGCGAATATCCGTCACTGGCAATCGGCCCGTTGCTCGATACGCACCGCACGGACATCGGCGCGATCATGCGGGAGTCGCTGGAAACCGAAGGAAAAGCGCTGGCGCTTTATCGTGAATTGCTGAAGTGCGCCGAAGGACGCTCGGTAATACTGGAGGAGTATGCCCGCCAGATGGTCTATGCCGAGGAGCTTCACGCCAGCGAAGTAGACAAGATGCTCCGGAAGCCCGGCGAAGTGGCGGCCTTCCGCCCGAGCCATCAGTCCCGAGAGGCTGTGTAGCGGCGGATCAGCGCTGACCGAGGAAGGTCATCGTCGGCAGATATTGCTGGGCAACTTCCGGGGACATCGACAGCACTGCAAAGCTCCAGCCACCGACCCGCGAGCCCTCTTCCCAATTGGGGACCGCCTGGATCTGAACATAGCTTTGCATGCCCGCCGAGAGCTGCACGGTATCGCTTTGCTTGGCCGGAGTTCCGAAGGCCTGCACGGTCAGCTTGTAGGTTCCCGGCGGGAGATCGTGGAAAAACGCTGTTCCCTCTTGGCTCTCGCCCAGCGGCGCGCCGTTAGCGAAGACCGTGGGTCTCGCGGCTTCGAAGTTTCCTTGCTCGGGATCGGTCTGCCGCAGCACCCAAATCCGTGCCATCCCCGCTCCGAGCGGCGGGGTTTGGGCCGGTGACCCACCCGGCGCGCTCGGATTGGCACATCCGCCAAGCGCGAGCAGTCCGAGTACACCAAGCGATCCCGCAGCCAATACGCGATTTCTGCGCACCATGATTCTCCCTATCACAATTGGCCGTCCTCGTGACGGCTGAATGCGCGCGCGCCCGTCAGGACGGCTGGCGCGCGCTACGTCAGGGTATCAGTTCACAAAGGTGCGTGACACGAGCTTCTCGGGGAGTCTTAGTCCGTCAGATCACGCGGCAGCGCGGCTGAGGAAAGCGCGGAAGGATGTTGGAATGCCGATTTCCAATTACGCGCCACTCGATGAGGCGCTCGAGCGCCTCTCCGGGTACGATATCGAGCTGAAAAACGGCAACAGCAACCACGCGCCGATGGTTGCGGAGGCGCTCTGCGCAATGGGGCGCCCGGAGGCGGTGATGCCGTGGATCGCCCGTTATAGAGATCGACTTCTGCCGCTGCGCCCGCCGGGCGCTCGGTCGCACATCGGAAGTTGGGGCAGCACATTGGGTAAACGCGACCGCTTTGCGGACTGGGCGGAATTTTTCGCGCAAGAGCTGCAACGCGCGCCTTGGCGCGAGGTTCTCGATCGCTGGGTGGCTCGGCTGGCGCCGGGTTTTTCCTCAGCGGCAACGCATGGGGTCATTCGCGTTGGCCACGCCGTACGCAGCCTTTCGGTCGCCGAGCCGGCATGTCGGATACGCGAACTCGGCGACGCCTTTGCGAGCTGGGCGGCCACCTATCGAGAACTTCCGTCCCGCGATAGCGCGGGCGGTCAACCAATGGCTCCGCGCCAGGCGATCGAGCAGGCTCCGGTGATTGCGCCGCAACGCCGTCGCAATCTGGGAAATATCACAGCCTCACTGGCGATGCTCGACGAATTCCCAGAATTTGCGCCGGTCATCGGCACACTTGATGTTCACGGCGACATCGAGCCCCTGCTGGCAGAACTCACGGACCTATTCGCCCGGCTCTATCTGACGAACGCTCGCGACACACTGACGACGATCGTTTTCATCCATGGCGTCACCAGCCTGGCGGCGCTCGGAAGCATAATGCCTCATGTCGGCGAAACCACCGCTCGTTTGGCGCTGCGCTACGCGTGGCAATCTGGTTGTGCGCTCTACGCGTGCTTTGGGAGCGCGGCCATCGCCCGAGAGTCTCCGTCAGGCCCGGATGACGCCACGACGTTGATTGACCGCGCTGTCGCCAATGGCGACGAGCACGTGATCAAGTTCACCGAAGCCTGCCTGCGGCGCCACTCATTGGCGCCATCGCCCGCCTATTGCGCGGCTGTTGATCACGTCGTCGGCGCACTGCGGGGGTGCTGACCGTTTATCCGAAGGCGCTGTCGATGCTCCAAAAAAGTCGAGCGCGGGCAGCGGCTTTCTCGCGGCGTTGCCGGTCGCGTTCGCTGCGGTATTCTTCGAGCGCTGCGCGGTCGGCTTCGGTTACAGAACCTTGCGTCGGGACGGCGCAGGCAGTGGGGCAGCGTGTCACTCCTTTTGTACGGATGTATTCTGCAATGACTGTTTGGCGGTCGTCGGCGGAGATCACTTGCATTAATGTCTCCCTGGCAATGATAACCGGGCAAGCAAAGCGGATTTGGGCGGCAGGGCGGGGTTTGCTATTGCAACCAGGCTGAAGCCAGTGATGCTCCGACTGCCCAGAGGGCAGCCCACACACCCAGCGAGGACAGCAGAACCAGCATCAAAAATGCTTCTTTGGTCACAACGCAAGCGCTTTGGTACCCCGACCTCTCGGATCGCAGGCGCCCGTCCGGCAATTCGCAGTTACTGCGCGAACAGACGTGTCGCGACATGAAGCTGCATTGCATCAGCTCCTCCCTCAACTGTGAAAAAATCGGCACTGCGCGCCGGTGGCCAATGAGTAGAATGGGGGATCGCAACTGCCACCGGACAGCGCTGACCTTAACTGTGTTTGGTCATTGCGCCGTCTATTGCACGTCAAAAAGTTGTCCGCCACGATTTTCTAATCGGATTTGACGAAACTTTGGATAAACAGCGCCGTTTTTGCGCTGTTTGGCGAAATTAGTAGATCTTGTTACTTCGACAGCGCCGCTGCCGCTTTCCGGCCGTCCAACCGCAAACCTTGACCTGCGGGGGATACTCTGCCGATAATCATCAAGTCCAAGGGGTGCCCCGCCAGGGGGCTGAGACGCCGCCGGTGCCCCCACCCGGCGCTCCCCGCACGCGGGGCAGGCCAGGGTGGGAGCGGCGCGGCAACCCTTCGAACCTGATCCGGGTCGTACCGGCGTAGGGACAGGAACGCTCCGGCTAAAGCCGCCCTCCTCTTCGCAGATCCTCCCGGGTCTTCGTTACACTGGCGCAACGGAGATCCACGATGCCCGATTCAGCTCCACTTCCATCCGCGAAACTCGTGCGAAATATAGAGGAGCTTCGGGTCACCACCGGGCCTTTCGCGGCTTCGCGCAAGGTGCATGCGCGCGGCAGACTGCATCCCGAAGTCTCGGTTGCGATGCGCGAGATCGATCTCGACCACTCCGCCAGCGAGCCGCCGGTTCGCGCCTATGATACCTCCGGCGCCTACTCCGATCCGGCGATCGGGATCGACATCAACCGCGGGCTACCGGAATTGCGCAAGCCCTGCATCCTGGCGCGCGGCGATGTCGAATTCTACAACGGCCGCGAGGTCAAACCGGAGGACAACGGCCTGCGTCGCGGGGAGGCGAGCGCAGTGCCGCTGTTCGATCGCGGGCGGCGCCAAGTGCTCCGCGCCAGGCCGGGTTCGGCGGTGACCCAGATCGTCTATGCCCGGCGTGGCGTCATTACGCCTGAGATGGAATATGTCGCGATCCGCGAAAATCTCGGCCGCGAGAAGGTGCGGCGCGACGGTGCGGCGGATGGTGAGGCGTTCGGTGCGGCAATCCCGGACCATGTGACGCCGGAATTCGTGCGCGACGAGATCGCGCGCGGCCGGGCGATAATCCCGAACAACGTCAACCACCCGGAAACCGAGCCGATGATCATCGGCCGGAATTTCCTCGTAAAGGTCAATGCCAATATCGGCAATTCGATCGTCACCTCCTCGGTCGCCGAGGAGGTCGAGAAGATGGTGTGGGCGACGCGCTGGGGCGCCGATACGGTCATGGATCTGTCGACCGG
>JAFASL010000430.1 GCA_019244535.1 Alphaproteobacteria bacterium | reverse complement strand
TTTCGGTCGCGTTTTGACCGCCTGTCGGCCTCAGCAGCGATAGCAGAAACGAGTGTTCACTCGACCATCTCGACTTTTGCCACATCCCGTACAGGGTCGAGCAGCCGGCAAGCATACTTCCGAGTAACACCACCGAAAGCACCCATCCCGAGATCCGGGTGCGCTCGGGCCGCAACCCCGCCACATCGGGCCGGGTCGGCGCACCAACTTGACCCGGCATCAGCGGTTCCGGCATTGCTTCGGCTGCGGCTTGAATCGCATCCCGGAGAGCGCCGCTATCGAGACCCACAGCTGCTCCAAAATGCCGCGCAAAACTCTTATAAAAGAATCGGGACGCAACTTGGGCGAAATCGTCGCCTTCAATCGCGCCCAGAGTTTTCGTGGGGATGCGCGTTCGGGCGCTGATATCCTCCAGCGTCAGCCCGTGCTCGAGACGAGCCTCGCGCAGCTGTTGTCCTACCGACTCCATCCGCTACTACTTTTCGGCTGCATCGCTATAATACAACAGTCCTTTAGCCCGACTTTTCTCTCGGATTGTTCTTAGGTCGAGGCGAAAATATGACCCGCTCTCGATCCGTTACAGCCACGACAGGTCAACGCGCCTGCGCTGCGATGGTGGTTGTGCTCTGGGCCGGCGCCCTTAGCAGCTTCGGCCCTGCCAGTCATGCGCCCGCGTTCAATGGAGCCGCCGCCCTGGCGGACACCCGGCGAGCAACGTCGTTCGGTGAGCGGCCTGCCGGGTCCGACGCGCTCGCCCGTTTGAGGGACTGGATCGTCAGCCAGCTCAAGCCTCTGGGCTGCGAAGTGTCTCTCGATTCCTTTCAAGCGCAAACTCCGGACGGCCCGATTTCGATGGCGAATATCATTGCGAAGTTTCCGGGCACATCGGGCAAGAGCATCGTCGTGACCGGCCATTACGATACGCTGCGCAAGCCGATGGTCCATTTCGTCGGCGCAAATGATGCGGGGTCCTCGACCGGTTTCCTCATCGAATTCGCCCGAGTCGTAGCTCACACGAAGCATTCCGACGATATCTACGTCGTGTTTTTCGATGGCGAAGAAGCCGTCAAGACCTGGACTGAAACCGATAGCCGGTACGGGAGCCGGCATCTTGCCGCGAGATGGGGTGGGGATGGAACGCTCTCTCGTATTAGGGCGCTGATCAACGTCGACATGATCGGCGATAAAGACCTCGATATAGCCAACGATGAAAACTCATCGCGAAGCCTGCGCGACTTAGTTTCGAAGGCCGCTTCGCAGCTCGGGTATACCAAGTATTTCCGTACGGACCCGGGCGCGATCGACGACGATCACACTCCGTTTGTGGCCACGGGTGTAAATGCCGTCGACATCATCGATTTGGATTACGGTCCGCAAAACAGTTACTGGCACACCGCCCAAGACACGATGGACAAACTGAGCGCACATAGCCTTCAGGTAGTCGGCGACGTCGTCCTCCGAGTGGTGGAAGAGTTAGAACGTACGTAGCCGGCCGGTAGTGTCTCTTCTTGTTCTCAACTCGTCAGCGATTTCTTGGGCGGCTGTTTGGTGCTGGGATTTGCCCGGAAATATCGTCGTAAGGCGGCGAGTAATGGTTGCGCTGCCGGCGTCGGTTTTACTTTTCCGGTCAGGATGTCGGATTGATCCACACGACGGCCGTAAATCGCAGCGTTATCGTCGTCGTCGGATCGCATTGTTGAACCATTGACCGTTGCTCCCGCAAAGACACCGCGCGCTCGTGAATAGGCCAACAGTCCGGACGTTGGTATGGGCGTCGTTGCGGCCCCGGCTTCACGCCCTAGCGGACCAGCCGCAGCCATAACGTCTCCGCCGATCTTCACACCCATTTTCATCAACTGCTTAACGGCGTCTTCGTTCATGGCCAGCATGATCAAATCCGTTTCGCCGGCGCCGATCTGAGCTCCAAAGCTTCCGCCTTCGATGCGCACCGTGGATGGTGCCGACCACCGGCCATTTGGCAGCCGCGCAACAAAAACGCCTTTGCCATATTGGCCGCCGACCACGAATCCTGCTCGTTTCAGGCCTGGAACAATGATGATTCCATCGGCTTTGCTCAGCAGCGTGTCGGGAACGGCTTTTTCTTTGACGCCCTGAATTTCATTGAATACCCGAGCCGCTTCCCGAATTCGTTCGACTGGCTCGTTCTTCGCGGCCGCAATCAGCCCCGATGTAGCCAACATCACACAAAGTGTCCTGGTCGAGATACGAGGTAGCATCGCGTTCTGATGACTTCGCTCGGCGGAAATCGTTTCCACAGATCGCGGGGAATAAGGGGACTAGTTTTGTGGAGTTGGTGACACTGGACGGTTAGCCGCAGTGACGGGATTCTTTAGCGCTGCGTCCAGAACAGGTTTGAGATAGTTCAGATCGATAGGACCGTTATAGCGCTGGCCGTTGATGAACAGTGTCGGGGTGCCCTGCACGCCCGCAGCCTCGCCGTCGCGCAGATCCCGCTTAACTGTCTCGCGCACGGAAGCCGAATCGAGGTCTGCGGCAAAGCGCTTCACATCGAGCCCGTTCTGCTGTGCCATCGCGAAAATGTTGTTCCGCGACAGGTCAGTCCGGTTCGCGAACATGGCATCGTGCATCGCCCAGAACTTTCCCTGTTTCTGCGCTGCAACGGCGGCGGCCGCGGCGAAATCCGCGTTTGGATGCATTTCGCCCAGCGGGAATTGCTTGAAGATCAGCCTGACTTGCGACGGATAAGCCTTTAGGATCGCCTGAATTTGTAACACCGCCTGCGCGCAATACGGGCATTGGAAATCGGAAAACTCAACCAGGGTAACCGGCGCGCTTTCCGGGCCCGTTGACGGCGCGCCCGCTACAGGAAGGGTGATCGGGTCGTCCAGCAGCTTTGGCGCAGCCCGGTGCGCGTATTTCGATGCGTCCGCCGCTGCCAGCGCCTCGGCTTCGCTCTCGCCGCTCT
>JAFASL010000345.1 GCA_019244535.1 Alphaproteobacteria bacterium | reverse complement strand
CTGTTGTGGAACCACCTATCGGGCGGGTTGATCAGTGCGCCGGAGCAGGCTGCTGCAGCATAAACACTCAAAGGCGGAGGCGACAAGATGGCGGAAGTGACCGGCAATGAAATTCTCGCCCGGTGCCTGAAAGCGCAGGGCGTCAAGGACATCTTCTACATCATGGGCGGGCCGATGCTCGACGTCGAGTCGGAGTGCATCAAGGAGGGCATCCGCCTGATCGACACGCGGCACGAGCAGGGTGCGGCCTATATGGCGCAGGCCTACTCGCGGGTGACCCAGGGGCCGGGCGTGTGCATCGGGGCAAGCGGCCCCGGCGCGCTCAATCTCGGCACAGGGCTCGCCAATGCGCTGATCGACTGCTGTCCCGTCGTGGCGCTCGGCGGCTCCAGCCCGATCAGCCAGTTCGGCCGCCAGGTCTTTCAGGAAATCGACCAAGTCAAGGCGTTCGACGGCTGGGTCAAATATGCCGACCGCGTGCACAATCTGAAACGCCTGCCGCAGCAGATCAACTTCGCGTTCCAGAAGGCGCTGAACGGCAAGCCCGGGCCGGTCTATCTCGATTTCCCGGGTGACGTCCTCTACACCAAGGTCGACGAGGCCGAAGTCGATTGGAGCTATTGCGGCCGGCCGATCGTCAAGGCGCGCCCTTATGCCGAGCCGAAGGCATTGAACGCGCTCGTCGATGCGATCAACACGGCACGTCAGCCGATCATCGTCTCGGGCAGTGGCGTGTTGTGGTCGCACGCCTGGGACGAGATGCGGGCGTTTGTCGAGAAGGTCGGCATGCCGTTCTACACGACCCCGCAGGGGCGCGGCGTCCTCCCTGACGATCATCCCTACGCCTACCTGACGATGCGCAATGACGCGTTTCGCGAGGCCGATCTGATCATCATTCTCGGCACGCGCACGAACTACGTGATCGGCCACGCCTTGCCGCCGCGCTTCGGCCCCAATGCGAAGGTCGCGCGCATCGACATCGACCCCGAGGAGATGGGCAACTCGGCCCGCAATATCGACATTCCGGTCGTCGGCGACTGCAAATCGGTATTGCAGCAATTGTGCGAGGCGGTCGATGCGAAGACCGCCGAGCGTTTCCAGCCCTGGCGCCAGAAGCTGGCCGACGGCGAGGCGAAGAAGCGGCTGCGCGCCGGCGGCAACTACCCGACCGACGGCGACATCCATCCGCTGCGCCTCTGCGAGGAGATCAAGAACTTCATGCAGCGCGAGGCGATCCTCACCGTCGACGGGCAGGAGATTTTGAATTACGGCCGCCAGTCGATCCCGACCTTTGTCCCCGGCCACCGGCTCAATTCGGGGCCCTTCGGCACGATGGGGGTCGGGTTGCCGTTTGCGGTCGGCGCCAAGGCCGCCAAGCCCTCGGCGCAGGTCATCTGCCTGCACGGCGACGGCTCCTTCGGCCAGAACGCGATGGAGCTCGACACGGCGGTCCGGCACAAATTGCCGCTCCTCTGCATCATCAGTCTCAATGGCGGCTGGACCGCCGACCCGGAGCACGACAAGCCCGGCCGCGATCTCGGCTACACGCGCTACGACAAGATGGCCGAGGCCTTGGGCTGCTACGCCGAATACGTCGAAGAGCCCGACGGCATCCGCCCGGCCCTGCAGCGGGCCTGGAAGAAGGTCGAGGAAGGCATGGTCGGCTTTGTCAACGTCAAGACCGATTACCGCGCCCGCGCCACGACGGTGCGCTTCTCCAGCCGCGAAACCTGACCGGCCTCCTCAGGCGAGGGGAGGGGTACCTTCGGGCGCTCCTTCTCTTCTGGTGGTCAAAGGCCCGTCTCCTCAGTTCTTCGCTGTTATTCCCCAAAAAAACAGCGAGGGATCTCGCGTGAGCCGCGGATTTCCTCGGCTTTGGGCAATCACCTGAGAAAAATAACGGCGAAAAACAGCGGGCTGCGCTGTAAACCGCGGCGAAAACAGAAAATACGATGGGGCTTGCTGTCGCCCCATCACGATTGTGAAAGATCTTGGAGGCCATCCGCTTCTTACACGCGATGGCGTCAATTTTCCGACCGCCAATCCGGATTTGCCCAGGGTTTTTTGCTTAATGCCTGTGCACCGCCAGTTAGTCTACAATCGGACGCTACTGGGGAGGCGCCATGGAGCCCAAAGCGCCAGCTCGCGTCGAACGCCGGCTCGCAGCGATCCTCGCCGCCGATGTCGCGGGCTATTCGCGGCTGATCGAGGCCGACGAGGAGGGGACGCTCGGCCGGCTAAAGGCGCTGCGCGCCGAAGTGATCGGTCCGAAAATTGCGAGCCATCACGGCCGCATCGTCAAGACCTCGGGCGACGGTCTCTTGGTTGAGTTCGCCAGCGTCGTCGATGCGGTGCGTTGCGCAGCCGAGATGCAGACGGCAATAGCCGAAAACAACGCCCGTTCGCCGCCCGAGCATCGCATTGAGCTCCGCATCGGCATCAATGTCGGCGACGTGGTAGTCGAGGACGGCGACATCTTTGGCGATGGCGTCAACGTCGCAGCACGCCTCGAAGGCTTGGCGGAGCCAGGTGGCATCTGCGTCTCGGCTCGCGTTCGGGAGGATGCCACCGGCCGTCTCGACCTCGCCTTCGAAGATATCGGCGAGCAGGCGCTCAAGAACATCGCGCGCCCGGTCCGAGTTTATCGCGCAATTGATGCGGGCTCGGCGCTAGCGCGGGCGAGCCCCGCTCTTACCCTCTCCGGTGAGCCGTCGATCGCGGTGTTCCCTTTTCAAAACATGAGCGGCGATCCGGAGCAGGAGTATTTCGTCGATGGTATGGTCGAGGAAATAATCACAGCGCTGTCGCGGATCCGGCGGCTGTTCGTGATCGCTCGAAATTCGAGCTTCACCCATAAAGGCCAAGCCGTCGATGTGAAGCGGGTCGGGCGCGAGCTCGGCGTCCCCTACGTGCTTGAGGGTTCGGTCCGCAAAGCCGGGAACCGTGTGCGGATTACCGGGCAGCTGATCGATGCGATTTCCGGCAAGCACCTATGGGCCGATCGATTTGACGGCTTCTTGGAAAATATCTTCGACTTCCAGGACAACGTGGCGTCTAGCGTCGCCGGCGTCATCGAGCCGGCATTGCAAGCTGCCGAGACTGCCCGTTCGGCGGGCCGCCCAACCGCCGACCTGACCGCCTACGACCTCTATCTGCGCGCCTATGCGATGTACTTGTCGTCGGCTCGGAGGATCCCCGAAGCGCGCCGTCTGCTTGAACAGGCGATCGTGCGCGACCCAGATTACGGGCCGGCGCTCGCCTGGGCCGCGGTCTGCTGTTTTCGGCTGCTTCTTGACGATCGGAGCCAGGATCGTGAGGCGGACCGTCTGGAGGGCCTAGGTTTAGCTAGGCGAGCCCTGGAAGTAGCGGGCGACGACCCAGGCATTCTGGCGGATGCCGCCTTCGCGCTGGCCTATTTCGACGAAGACATCGGCGCGATGATGGCGCTGGTCGACCATGCCCTCGCGCTCAACCCGAATTTCGCGCGCGGCTGGCACATCAGCGGCGTCCTTAGAATTTGGGCGGGCGAGCCCGACAACGCGATCGGGCATCTTGAAGCGGCATTAAGACTAAGTCCTCGCGCCCGGGTGGGCGCGTCGCTCTTCAATATAGGCGCCGCGCATTTTTTCAGCCGGCGGTTCGGCGAGGCAGTGCCAAAGCTGCTCTTTGTGATTCAGGAGGATCCAAGCTTCCCGCTGCCATATCGTTATCTCGCCGCTTGCTACGCCCATATGGGGCGGCTAGATGAGGCACGTGACATCGTTAGACGGTTGCGGGCCGTCACGACTGTAGTGGTGCCCGACGCGAGCTACTTGCGGAATCCCGAGCACCGTGAGCTGTTGCTGTCGGGGCTGCGGCTGGCGTCGGGCGAAGGGGCATGAGCCAGACCCGCTGCCTCCGCGACGGTTCATAACGAGAGCCGCACTGCGGCGAGCAAAAGGGGCGCCCACAAGGCGTCCTTTCTTTAGATTGCACTGGGTTCCTCGGGACGCGCTAGCATAAACGGCTATTTCTTCGATCCGGAAGAGACTAGGGGTATCGCAGAGAGAGTTTGCCAATACGCTTGATGTTCCGGTTGCGACATTGCGGAATTGGGAGCAGAACCGGTAGCAACGGGCCCGTGCCGACTGCGTTGATGCGCATTCTGGCGAGGGAACGCGAAGCCGCGCCTCGTTGCGAATGCGGATGAGCATTGCAGCGAGACGGCGGGCTTGGCTCACGACTCCTCTGCGGCGGCCAAACGCAAGCCGGTCAGGTAAAGCTCCCGGTGCAAAGAAGAAGCCGGCCAAGAGACCAAGGGGAAATGATGTCTCTTTCCGACACCTCTTCGTCCGGGGTGCACAGCGGCACTCAATCTAAGCGCGCCGTGCCGCTCGACGCGGATGCCGAGCGGCCCGCTGAGCACGGCGAGCTGATCGGGTCGCCGCGTTAATGGGCGCCTTCCGGGATGGCGCCGCGTTCGAGCGCCGGGTTGTGTCCGAGAGCCAGCACGAGAATCGCTGAAAGGAACGGGAAAAACGCGACTGTCAGAAGCCCGGCGGTAAAGCCGCCTGTCGCGTCCTTGAGATAACCCATCGCGTAGGGGGCAGCAAAACCCGCGAGATTGCCGATCGAATTTATCAGCGCGATGCCGCCAGCCGCGGCGGTGCCGCTGAGAAATGCGGTCGGCAAGGTCCAGAACAGCGGCGCGATCGGGAAGAGACCGATGGCACAGATCGAAAGCGCAGTCATCTTCTGTACCGGGTCTGGGAAAAAGGTGGAGCCCGCCAGCCCGCCGGCGGCGACCAGAAAGGCCAGCGCCGTGTTCCACTTGCGCTCCTGCATGCGGTCGGAGATCAGGGGCCAAGCGATGACCGCCACCGCGCCGACGACATAGGGTATCGCCGTAATCAGCCCGGTCTGCAGATTGGTGACGCCGAAATCCTTGACGATCGTCGGCAGCCAGAAGCCCAAGGCGTAATTGGCCGCGGCGGTGCCAAAATAGACAAGGCTGAGGACGAGAACCCGGGGGTGAGCCAGCGCCTGCCACAGCGAATGTCTTGCGTGAGCCTCGCGGACCATTCGTTCGCGACGCAAGCGATCGATCAGCCAGCTGCGCTCGTCGGCGGCGAGCCAGTGCGCCTTCTCCGGTCCGTCGGTCAGATAGAACATCACTACCAACCCAAGCAGAACGGTCGGGAGGCCCTCGGAAATAAACAGCCACTGCCAGCCTCTCAGCCCCCAGACCCCGTCGAGCCCGAGAATCCAGCCCGAAAGCGGCGCGCCGATCACCGTCGAAATCGGGATCGCCACCATGAAGCGGCCGACCATGCGGGCCCTATAGTAGGAGGGGAACCAATAGGTCAGGAACAGAATGATCCCGGGGAAGAAGCCGGCCTCGGCGGCGCCGAGCAGAAAGCGGACAACGAGAAAGCTCCATTCGTTCCAGATCAGCGCCATGCCGGCGGACAACAGCCCCCATGTCACCATGATGCGGGCGATCCACAGCCGGGCGCCAAACCGCTCGAGCGCCAGGTTGCTCGGCACTTCGAATATGAAATATCCGAAGAAAAAGATCCCGGCGCCCCAACCGAACATTGTCGCGGTAAAGCCGAGATCGTTGTTCATCTGCAGCGCGGCAAAGCCGACATTGACGCGATCGAGATAGCAGAGGAAGTAGCAGAGCGCCACAAACGGCACGATCCGCCGGCTGACCTTGCTGATGACCCGCGCTTCCATATGCACCCCTCCCGACTGCCGGCGTCGCTCTTCGGGAACGCCAAGTCTCTGGGCGATTCTGCCTCGGAACAGGATCAAAGAGAAGACAATGAAATCCTATTCGCTAGCGGCGCAATGCAAGCTGATCGGCCTTCTGGCGATTTTCAGGAGCCGGTGCACGTTTTCCAGAGGTATTGTCAGCCTCTCTGCGAGCTCCTCGGGAGTCGGCTCGCGGCCGATCTCCAAGAAAATCTGACGCGATGTCCGCACCAGCTTGTTGATCGCTTCAATCGTGTGCTCCGGCACGCGGGAATTGTGATTGGGGCGCTCCTCTCTCTTAGCCATTTCCTGGATCTCCTCGGGCGGCAGTCACAGCGGAACGGGATGTTGCCGAAATGATGTCTCGCTGCCCGTTACTCAAGCCGATCGCCTCGGGACCGCCTAATGCCGACCCACTCGCCGGCGCTGCACCGACACAACGGGCTTGAACGCCCGCCTTCTCGGCTAGCAGTTCAACCACCCCCCGTGCTTCTCCGGGGTGATGCAGGCGGATCACCGTCAGGTGAGCGCATTGCGGTTGCGCCAACCGATCCAGGGTTTCCCGGCGCCGCCGCTCCCAGGTGCTCCAGGCCCACCTGATCGGATGGCTGGGCCGCAGCATGTGCCTCCAGCGCTCACGATTGCCCGCCCACAGCTCGGTGCGCAACACGGCGCGCAAAAAGGTACGAAAAATCACCCGAGCCATAATCACCGGGCGCTCGTAATCGAGCCACACGAGGTGTGTCGCACGCTGCCAGAGCCTCTCGCGCACGAGACCGTAGTTGCCATCGGCCACCCAAGCTTCCGCCCGGATGGCCTCGGTCACGCGGCCGACGAATTCTTCTGGATCATGGCGCGTCAGATCGCGCCAGCCCGGTTGCCAGTTGATCGCGTCGAGTTCGATGTGCGGCAACGCCAAGCGCGACGCGATGCTGCGCGCCAGCGTGGTCTTTCCCGCGCCCGAGGTGCCGATCAATACGATCCGCATCGGACCGCCTCCGGTCGCCATATCCCTTGCCAGCTGATAGATCGCCGCTACAAATGTGTGGGGCTTTGGGCCGCCCGGCGGAAGAGGGAGACGAGAAATGCCAGAAAGCCGACGCATCAGACCCACAGCTTCCGTCCCCCCGCCGATGCCGCCGCTGCTGATGCCGCAGCCCCCAATACCTCCGCTGGTGCCGCCGGTGCATGCGGTCGATCTGATGACCGCTGCCGGATCGGCGGCGTTCGGGGCCCGATGGAGGGGGAAAGAGGCAAAGATCGTCGAGTGCCCGGCGCTAACCGACGCGATGCCCGAATTCAAGACGACCTACGACATCGAGCCGCACGCCGAGGAGCTCGGCTTCGATGATTCCGATTGGCAGATGGTCCCCGCTACGGAACTTGGCGCCAAGCGAGGCGGGGGAATGGTCTCGTTCTTCTGGTTTCGCGCGACGTTGATCATACCGGTCAATGCGATGGGCTTCGACACCGCGGGCGCGATGGCGGTCTTTCGGGTCAATGTCGACGACTACGCGGAGGTCTGGGTCAATGGCGAGATGCCGCGGGCTGCGGGCAGGCCGAGTGCCGGAGCAATCCAGGGCTTCAACATGCCGCATCGCCTCCTGCTCGGCAGCACCGTGACGCCGGGCGACAAATTCGAGATCGCAGTATTCGCGATCAACGGGCCGATTTCCGCTGCGCCAGCGAATTTCCTCTGGTTTCGCGAGGCGAAGGTCGAGTTCTTTCGCTGATCCGCCTCAGGGCGAGGCATAGCGGATTTCGACGAGATAGAGACCCTCGGCAGGCGCGGTTGGGCCGCCAGCGCGGCGGTCGCGGGCCGCCAGCGCTCGAGCGACGTCGTCTGGGTGCCACCGTCCGAGGCCAACCAGCTTCAAGGTGCCGGCCATGTTGCGCATTTGGTGGTGCAGAAACGAGCGGGCGCGTGCGGTGATGTGGATCTCGTCGCCCTCCTCCCGGCAGACTTCCAGCGCGTCGAGCGTCTTCAACGGAGACCTGGCCTGGCACAGCGAGTCGCGAAACGTCGAAAAGTCGTGGTGCCCCAAAAG
>JAFASL010000691.1 GCA_019244535.1 Alphaproteobacteria bacterium | reverse complement strand
CGCTCAATGACTGCTTTGGTCAATTCCTCGACAAACAGCGGCACGCCGTCGGTGCGCTCGACGATCTCCTCCACGACCTCGCTGCCGAGCGGCGTATTGCCTGCCAAGCCCAGCACCAGTGCTGCCGCATCGCGACCACCGAGCCGGTTGAGCGACAAATTCGTGACATGGGCTTGACCACCCCACGGTGCCGCGAATTCCGGGCGAAAGGTGATGACCAGCACGACCGGCAGATGCCGCACCCGATCGATCATCAGATCGAGCAGTTCGCGCGAGGTCGGGTCGATCCAGTGGGCATCCTCGTAGATCGCCAGCACCGGGTGAGCCCGCGCCAAGGCCGCCAACTGGCGCAGCAGCGCCTCGAACAGCAGCTCCCGCTTGCGCTGCGGGCTCAGATTGAGCTCGGCGGCGCGGCTCGGCAATGACAGCGATTCGGCGACCAACGCGAGTTCGTCGGCGCTGCCGGCGTCCGGTGCCAAGAGCGCACTCAGCTTGGCAAGCTTCTCAGCGGGCGAGTCTTCGCGGGCGAAGCCGGCGGCGCGTTCGAGTTGGACGATGGTCGGATAGAGCGCGCTGTCCTGATGATGCGGCGAGCAGAACCAGCGCAACCGGGTGTGCGGCTCAGCCTCGACCCGTTCCGCTATCGCCGCGGTCAGCCGGGACTTGCCGAGCCCCGGCTCGCCCGAGACCAGCACGACCCGGCCTTCGCCGGACTTCGCCTGCTGCCAGCGCCGCGATAAGAGGTCGAGCTCCTCGTCGCGTCCGACCAGGGGCGTGGTCCCTGAACGCAATGCCTCGAAGCGGCTGACAATCCCGCTCTCGCCGATTACATGCCAGGCACGCTGCGGCTCGCCAAAACCGGCGAGCGGCTGGGAGCCGAGATCCTCGATCTCGAACAGGGTGCCGATCTGTCGCCGGGTGCTGTCGGCAATGACCAAGGTGCCCGGCCGGGCCAGCGCCTGCAGGCGGGCGGCGAGGTTTGGGGTCTCGCCGACCACGCCCCGCTCCTGCGCGGCGCCGGCACCGATCAGATCGCCAACGACGACAAGGCCGCTGGCAATGCCAATCCGAATGTTCAACGGCTCTTGTGTGGCGAGCCGGCCGACCGCGTCGATGACCGCAAGCCCCGCGCGGGCCGCCCGCTCGGCGTCGTCCTCGTGCGCCTCGGGATAGCCGAAATAAATCAGCACGCCGTCGCCCATATACTTGGCGACAAAACCGCCAAAGCGGCCGACGGTGTCGGCGACGCAGCGATGATAGGCGCCGACGATCTCGCGCAGATCCTCTGGATCAAAGCGGGTCGACAGCGGCGTCGAACCAACCAGATCGCAGAACATCACCGTCAGCTGCCGCCGCTCCGCCTCGGTGGGGGCCGCGAGCAACGGAGACGCCCGCATCTGCGGTGCCTCGCTCGGGGAGGCGGCGACCGTCAGCGCCCGACCGCATTTCCCGCAGAACCTGGCGCCGGAGCGGGCCGGCGCACCGCAAGACGGACAGAGGATCGGCGCCGGCGCGCCGCACGCTTCGCAAAACCTGTTGCCCTCGGCAACGTCAGCCTTGCAGCTCGGGCATTCCATTGCCGCACCCCGATACCCCGCTAACGCAGGGTAACATAGGACGGCGGGATGCGGTGCCGACTCGTTTCACCGAGTTGGCAAACCAAGCGATCAAAGGAGGCGTATAAGCTCGTCGGCGGTAAGCCCGGCTTGACGCAGGATCGAGCGGAGGATGCCGCGCTTCACGTCGACGCTTCCGTGGTGCGGGACGACGACGCGTACGGCGGGACGATCGGGATGCTTCAACACGTAATGGCTGCCGGTCACATGGTGGACGAAAAAGCCGGCACGCTGTAATGCCCGGATCAGCCGCGTGGCGTTGACCGAGGGCAGATCGATCATGCGCTCGCGAGTTCGACGGTCAGCCTTTCGGTGATCGGCCCTTCCGGAGCCTCATAGGGCAAAGGTTCGCCGTCTTTGCGCAGCGATTCGAGATACGCGCGCAAGCAATCCGCCGCCATTGCGCGCGCCTCGTCCATCGTCTCTCCCTGGGTTGCCAGACCCGGAATGGCTGGGAAGGTGACGATATACCCGCCCTCTTCGGCCGGCTCGAAAACCGCGGTGTACCGGAACTCGTTTGCCATTCGAGCATCGCTCCCTGCCGCACCTCGATCGCGCGGCCGATGCCAGCAATTATGGAGATGGCGCTACCCGATTACCACCGCAACAACCCCGCGATGCCAGCGACGAGCCCGCACCGTCACACCAGCTCGTCGAACAGCCTCTTGGCGTCTTTCAGATCGGCGGTGTCGAACCCTTCGGTGAACCAGCCGTAAATGGGCGCAAGCAGTTCCCGCGCTTCGGTCCGCCGACCCCGCTCGCTCCACAGGCGGGCGAGGCTCGTCGCTGCCCGGAGTTCGAACGACTTGGCCTGCTGCGCTCGGGCGATCTTGATGGCGTGGCGAAAGCAGGCTTCCGACCGTTCGTCATCGCGCCCATGCGACAACTCGCCGTCTAGCCTGTGCAGTTCGGCTTCGTGGTAGCGGATGCCGGTGCGCTCGACCAAGGCGAGGGCTTCGCGCAAGACCGCCTGCGACTCCTCTGTCTGCCCGGCTTTGCCATAGGCCTCGGCCAGCAGAGCGAACCAATGCGGACTTTCGAGATTTGCCCCAGTCGCTTGGTAAGCATCGACGCCTTCGCGAAGGCGACCGATTCCTTCATGGAATTGGCCCCGCTCGGCCAGCGCCCAGCCGCGCAAAACCATAGCGTGCGCGGCAAAAAAGGGGATGATTTGCTCCGTCGTGAGCGCCAGATCGGCTTCGGCCACCTCGCGTGTCCGTTCGACTTCGCCGCGCAATTGATGCAACGCGGCGGCCCAGCTGAGGGAGATCGCTTGGCTGAACGGGTGAGAGATCTCGTCGGCGATCGCGACGGCCTGCCGGCTGCAGCGCAAAGCCTGGTCGGGATAGCCGAGATGCCACAGGACGCGGCCAAGAAAGTTGTAGGAATTGGAGCCACAATTGAACCCGAGACGGAAGGCCGCCTCGCGGCCCCGTTCCGGATTGTAAAGACTGATAGCCCGCTCGAGATGGCTCCGCGCAGCCGCCAGTTCGCCAAACCAAAACAATGTGTTGCCGAACAGGAAGCGCGCGTAGGTGAGCGGCTCGGGGTCTTCCAGGCGTTCAGCAACGCCGAGCATTTCCTCGCCCAGCTCGCGGGCCGCGGGCAGGTTCCCGCGCACCACGCAAAGATGAGCCATGCCAATCAAGGCCCAGAAATGCGCAAGGGTGCCTATTCCGCTCCGTCGGCTGAGTTCGAGTGCACTCGCGGCAGCGCGCTCGGCCTCCGGGGATCCGAAGCCGCGACTGGCCCAGAGAGGATTGATCGAGGCGAGTTTCATCACGAGCTCTTGCTGGTCGCGTGATGCGCTCTCCGGCAGCGTGTTGAGGACCTCGATCCCTCGGCCAAAATGGGCGATCGCTTCGAGATTCGCCGAGCGCGCGACCGCGTGCTCGCCGGCACGCTCCCAATAGGCTACGGCCCGTTCGGTTAATCCCGCCTCGGTGAAATGCTGGGCAACGAGTTCGGGTTGCCCCTCGACGATGTCGGGAAAGTCGCTTTCAAGCACCGCGGCGATCTGCGCATGCAGCTCCTCACGCCGGCGACGCAACAGGCTCGCATAGGCCGCGTCGCGCACCAGCGCATGTTTAAACAAATAAGTTGCTTCGGGCGGCGTGCCGCGCGCGAAGACCAAGCCGGCGTCATCGAGCTTGCCAAGCGCCATCGTCAGATCGTTCTCGCCGCGGCCGGCGATTGGCGCCAATAGCTGATAGGAGAACTCGCGTCCGATCGCAGCGGCAATCTGGGCGACTTCCTTGGCCGCCGGGCCGAGCCGGTCGAGCCGCGCCATCAGCGGGGCGTGCAACACCGAGGGTACCGCCGTTGACACCGATGGTGCGCCGGCGAGGGTCTTTTCGATTCCCTCAGGCGAGCCTTGCTCCTCGATCACGGCCTTGGTCAGCTCCTCCACAAAGAGCGGCACTCCGTCGGCGCGTGCGACGATCTCCGCGACCACTTCGCCTGCCAGCGCACTGCCGCCGGTGATTCCTTCAACCAGCGCTGCTCCGGCGCGCCGGTCCAACCGGGCTAAGGTAATTGTCGTGACCTGCGGCAGCCCGCTCCACGGCGGAACGAATTCTGCGCGATAGGTCGCAATGAGCAATACCGGCAGACGCGCCGCGAGACTGATCGTCCGATCGAGAAGCTCGCGCGAGCTCGGGTCAATCCAATGCAGGTCTTCGAAGATCATCAATACTGGCTGCCGCCGCGCCAGCGCCTGGAGCTGCCGCAGCAGCGCCGTCAATGTCCGCTCCTTCTTGCGCTGCGGGCTGAGGTCGAGCGGCGGGAAGCGCTCACCGCCGGAAAGCGACAGCATCTCGGCGATCAACGAGAGGTCGCCCGGTTCCGCCCCGTCGCCGAGCAGCGCCTCCAGCTTGTCCAGCTTCGTCGTCGCCGTGTCGTCGCGGATAAACCCCGCGGCGCGTTCCAGCTGGCCAATAAAGGGGTAGAGCGCGCTGTCCTGATTGTGCGGCGAGCAAAAGTAGCGCAGGCGGGTATGCGGCTCGGTCTCGATACGTTGTGACAGCGCGGCGGTCAGGCGCGACTTGCCGATGCCCGGCTCGCCGGAGACCAGCACCACCCGCCCTGCGCCGAGCTTTGCCTGCTGCCAGCGCCGCGTCAGGAGGTCGAGCTCCTCGTCGCGGCCGACCAGCGGTGTGGTCCCCGAACGCAATGCCTCAAAGCGGCTGACGACCCCGCTCTCGCCGACCACACGCCAGGCAGGCTGTGGCTCGGCAAAACCGGCGAGCGGCTGGGGCCCGAGATCCTCGATCTCGAACAGCGTCCCGATCTGCCTCCGGGTACCGTCGGCAACGACCAGGGTGCCCGGCCGGGCCAGCGCCTGCAGACGGGCGGCGAGGTTTGGCGTCTCGCCGACGACGCCCCGCTCCTGCGCAGCACCCGAGCCGATCAGATCGCCAACGACGACGAGGCCAGTGGCGATGCCAAGCCGCACGTTCAGCGGCTCTTGTGTGGCGAGCCGGCCGACCGCGTCGATGACCGCGAGCCCGGTGCGGGCCGCGCGCTCGGCGTCGTCCTCATGCGCCTCGGGATAGCCGAAATAAATCAGCACGCCGTCGCCCATATACTTGGCGACAAAACCGCCAAAGCGGGCGACGGTGTCGGCGACGCAGCGGTGGTAGGCGCCGACGATCTCGCGCAGATCCTCAGGATCGTACCGCGTCGACAGCGGCGTCGAGCCGACGAGGTCGCAGAACATCACCGTCAGCTGGCGCCGCTCGGCTTCGCTACCGATGACAACGGGAGCCAGGGTGACCGCTGATGGCGCTTCAGCCGCGCTAAGGCTGACAATGGCGTCGAGTAATCGCCGGCGATGGCCAATAGACGTGACGCCGAGCTCCCGAAGATCATCGGCGGTCAGCCGGCACAATACCTCCGCGTCAATGTCGTTGGCGCGGAACGCGGTGATGTATTGGTCGAGCCCGAGCCCGCGCAGCCATTCGGCTATATCCATCGAAATCGCCTGACGCCAGCCAGCCGCGGACCATTACAACCGCCATGCGGCATTCTGTCCAGATTGGGTCAGAATCTTTAGGAAGAGAGCGGCCCTGGTTTCGCTTGGCTCACCGCTGCACCTAGGATGATGTTTTGGTGGCGCTGCGCCGGGCCGTCACGAGAAAAACGGTGGAAGGAAGCGCCATGTCGCCGCCCTTCGCATAGGCGGCGAAGGCCTCGGTCATTTCTCGTTTAATGAGTTCGCGAACACTCTCTTGCGGCTTCTTCTCCTCGATCAGCCGGCCCGAGGGGCCCATGATGCAGGCGTGCTCGGCCTCCTCCGCGGGGCTCGCACCGATGATGTCGGGCGTCTCGCGGCGGATCTCGATGTGTCCGTACCCCGCTGCTTCGAGGACCGAGCGCACATAATCCGGCTCGCTGAACGCCAGAGGCCCCGGCTCTCGGGGTGGCTTCGGCGCGGGCGGTCCGAGATGCCGGAGCGCGACTTCGTAAGGGATCAGCCAGTGGCGGTTTTCCTCGAGTGGCGCCCAGCACGCAAAGCACAGCCGCCCACCTGGCCGCGTCGCGCCGAGCAGGTTTTGGAAAGCCGCTATGGGATCGGCGAAAAACATCACGCCGAACCGCGAGGTAATCAGGTCGAAGCGGTCGGGCGGGAACAGGTATATCTGAGCGTCTCCGCGCAACAGCGTGACATTGTGCTGGTCGCGCTGCGAGATTCGCTGCCGCGCGGCGGTCAGCATCGGCTCGGAGATGTCGATCCCGACGACCTCGCCGGTTTCGCCGACCGCCTCTGCCAGGGGCATCGTGGCCGCGCCCGTGCCGCAGCCGACCTCCAGCACCTTCTCTCCGGGCCGTACCGCCGATCGCGCCAACAACAGATCGTTGACCCTCTCCACGCGCTTTTCGACATAGCCTGCGAGCCCGACCCAGCGCGGTCCGGCAACATTGTTCCAATACTCCAGCTGGGCAGCATTCGTCTTCGAGGCTTCGCTCATACCCGGCCCTCCTGTCTTGTCCTGCTACCACGTCCCGACCGATTCGTTAACTTTCGATCGACGATGGGTCCCCCACTCAGCACCGCGTGTGCAATGCGCAATTGCCACAGGATATCCGGTTTCGCCGCGCAACGATTTCCTCCAGAATGAGGCGGCCGGAGTATAGGGGAGACGGCATCGTGAGAACGCAAGACATGACCCTCGCCGAGGTCGAGGCGGCGCTCGCCCGCGCCGGGCTGGAGGTGCCGCCGCGGGAGCGGCAAGAAATCGCTGCGGCAGCCCACTTCATCGAGGAAATGACCGAACGGGTGCGGGGAAAACGCGCGATGGGCGCCGAACCAGCCCACATCTTCCCGCCTCCCGGAGCCTGACGGCATGGTCGCCGATTTCCTGACGATCGCCGAGGCCGCGACGCTGATCGAGAAACGTGAGCTCTCCCCGGTCGAGCTCACCGAGAGCCGCCTCTCGCGCGTCGAGCGGCTCGACGGCAAGCTCCACAGCTTTATCCGGGTATTGGGCGAGCCTGCCCTTGCTGCGGCCCGCACCGCCGAGGCGGAGATCATGGCCGGCAGGCGCCGCGGCCCGCTGCACGGCATCCCGATCGGCCTCAAGGACATCTACGAAACCAAAGCGGTGCCGACAACCGGGCATTCGAAGGTCCTGATCGACCATGTGCCGCGCGAGGACGCGACATCGGTGCGGCGCCTGACCGAGGCGGGTGCGATCGTGGTGGGGAAGCTCACCACGCATGAATTCGCGCTTGGCGGCCCGTCCTTCGATCTGCCTTGGCCGCCCGCCCGCAACCCGTGGGACACCAGCCGCTTCACCGGCGGGTCGAGCAGCGGCACCGGGGCTGCGGTCGCGGCGGGTCTCGTGCTCGGCGGGACCGGCAGCGACACCGGCGGCTCGATCCGCGGCCCCGCCGCGTTTTGCGGCCTTGCCGGGCTGAAGCCGAGCTATGGCCTGATCAGCCGCGCCGGCATCCTGCCGCTCGCTTTCTCGCTCGACCATGCCGGGCCGATGACGTGGACCGCCGAGGACTGCGCGATCATGTTGCAGGCAATGGCCGGTCACGACCCCGCCGATCCGGGGAGCGCCGACCGCCCAGCGCCCGATTATCGTGCCGCGCTTTCGGGCGGCATCAAGGGGCTGCGCATTGGGCTGATCCGCCATTTCTACGAGAACGACAATCCGGCAGACGAGGCGACGCGGCAGGGCATCGCTGCTGCGGTCAAGATATTCGAGGAGCTTGGCTGCTCGGTGCGCGAGCTGCGCTTGTCGCCGCTCGCCGATTGGGCGGCCTGCGGGGTCATAATCATGCTGAGCGAAGCCTTCGCGATCCACCAGCCGACGTTGCGTGAGCGGTTTGGCGATTATGGCGAAATGTTTCGCGACCGCATGGCGCTCGCGACGCTGATCAGTGGTGGCGATTACGTCCAGGCAGTCCGCCGACGGCGTGAGCTCGCCACCGAGTTCGCGACGGCAATGGCCGATCTTGACCTCGCCCTTACCGCCGCCGCCCCGGGCGAGGCGCCAGCAATCGACGCGGTCGGCAAGTTCGCGACCTTTGAGCGTCCGATGCTGACGATGCCGTTCAATGTTACGGGCACCCCCGCGATGTCGGTCTGCTCTGGTTACAGCGCGGCGGGGTTGCCTCTCGCCTTCCAGCTCGCCGGCAAGCCGTTTGACGAGGTGACGGTGCTGCGCGCTGCGCACGCCTATGAAAAGGCCACGTCCTGGCGCTCGGTCCGACCGCGGTTGGATGCATGAAGGCTCGATGGCGGTAACCTCGGCAAGCTTCCGCGATATTCATACCGTCATTCAGCAATACCAGGGTCGTCAGGCGCATCTCGCGGCTCTCCGCCAGGTTTTGCTCGGGCTCCAGCCGGAAGGCACGATGTTCACTTTTTGACCGGTATGGCGGACCGCATTGCACCTCACGCTCGCGCCGAAGCTTCCCGTTCTTTTGCGGGTCAGCGCTGGTCGCTCGCCGACATCCCGTGGTGTGCGATCCGCCATGATGCCGCGGCGCAAAGCGAAGCTTTTTTCTATCTGGTCGCATCGGCATCGCTGATGGAAAGCGCGACCGATCTCTACACTCAAAATCTAATCGAATTTTTCGCAGGCGATGACGAAGTCACGTCATGGCTCGAAGATTACTGGCTTCCCGAAGAACTGCAGCACGGCAAGGCATTGCGCCGCTATGTCGAGACCGTGTGGCCGCAGTTCGACTGGGAACCCGCGTACCTGCAGTTTGTCGAGGAGTTTCGGCCATACTGCGACATGGCGTTGGAGGTAGCGCGTAGCCTCGAGATGGCGTCGCGCTGTGTCGTCGAGACCGGCACCGCGAGCTATTACACGACGCTGTCGCGGGCTAGCCCCGAGCCGGTTCTGTCGCTTTTGGCGCGCCGCATCGTCGAGGACGAAGTCCGCCATTACAAGCATTTCTACCGGTTCTTCCGGCGCTACCGAGAGACTGAAGCCCCGAGCCGAGCCGCTGTCGTTCCGGCGCTGTGGCGGCGCCTGAAAATGAGCGGCGGCGACGACAGCTTCATCGTCCTCAAACATGTTTACCGCTCGCGCTATCCCGGTTCCGCTTTTGATGCCGCGGTCTATCGCGATGTGCGGCGGCAATGCCGCAATCTCGTCGGCGATCACTTTCCGCACGAGATGAGCGTTCGCATGCTGCTGAAGCCGCTCGCGCTCGGTCCGCGCGTGCAACGCGCGGCGCTGCCGGTTGCAATCGCGCTCGCGCGCCGGCTCGTGCCGTAGAAGCGTTCAGCGCGCCTGGTGGTGGATGAAATCCGTGATCAGCGCGAGGGCTCGGCGCGCATCCGGCGAAGCCGGGTCGCGCGGGACGAAAGCGTGCGGTTGGCCTTCGAATTTGTGGAAGGTGATCGAGCCGCCCGCTTTCGTGTAGGCCGCGGCAAAATCGGCGGCCATTTCGGGGGTGAGATTGTCGTCGGCGGTGCCCTGCATGATCAGCGCCGGCGGCGTCTCGACCGGCTCGCCGCGTGCGAGGATCAGTTGCGGGTTGCCTTCCGCCATCGCTTCTTCGGACGGCCAGAACTGGTGGTGGGCTTCGACCAGCCGGTCGTTGCCGCGCTCGATGACCGCGCGGTAGCGGGCGAGCGGATCGGCCACCGGCCAGCAGGCGACAGCAAAGGCCAGACTCGCATCACTGCCCGTCAGCGGGTCGGCAGTGTAGCGCGCATCGCGGGGCCGCAGCGCATTCAGCAACAGAAGATGTCCGCCCGAAGAGGTGCCAAGACCGCCGACCTGTTCCTTGCGCGTGGCAAACCGCTCGGCATTCGCCTTCAGGAAACGGATGCCGAAATTCACATCGGCGACGGTGTCGGGATAGCGCGCCGCGGGCGGCATGCGGAACTCGATCGACAATACGGCGATGCCGTTGCCGGCGAGGTGCTCGGCGATTGAAATGTTGTTAAACCGGTCGCCCGAGGTCCAGGCGCCGCCGTGCACCTCCAGCGCCGCCGGAAACGGGCCGCGTCCCTCCGGGCGATAAAACCGGGCGAGCAGCGGCACGCCTGCGGGGCGGTGGTATTCGAGATCCTCGATCTTGATCGGCATGGCGTTCGCTCCGGTTGGTCGGCTCCCGAAGCTACTAGCCGCCCGCGGTTTGGCGCAACTCCGTGAGATAAGCGCGCACGCGCGCGGCGTTGACCCCGAAATCGCTGCGCCCGAGACGGGACGACGAGCGCACATCGATCCGGCTGCCCGAGCCTGACGCCGCGATGCGGACGACAATGTCGTCGGTAAAGCCGAACCAGCGGCTCCTGTCGCTCGCTTCGATCCGGCCCGCTGCGGGGTCGGCGGCGACAATTGTCCATCCCATCTGTTTCGCTGCATCGAGCGCCCGGTTGAATGCAGCCTCCGTAGGTAGCGCCAGGGTGAGCGGCGCGATGTCCGGATAAGCCTGGCGTTGCTGCTCGGCGATCTTGGATCCCTCATAGGCGACGGGGTTTCCGCCGTCCGCGGTGCGCGCCGCGACGACAGCGGCGAAGGCTGGCGGGTTGCCGGGATCGGTTGTGATGTCGTGGATCGGCGGCACGGTTTGCCGAATCTGGTCGTAATGCCATGGGATGTAAGCGATGAGCAGACCCGCAACAAACGCGGCGATGGCGACCGCCACTCCGCGCACTTCAATCCGCGACCGGCCAAACAGCAAGGCGAGCGCTGAGACACCCAACGCTGCGATTCCGAAATATGCCGCCCAGGGCATCAATGTCAGAAATGCGAAGCGAAAGTGCCACCATCCGGCGCGCCAACCGATCGGGCCAAGCGCGAGCAGCACCGCCGCGACCAGGGCAAGCCCTGCACTCAGGACCGGGAGATGGCGTAATGGCGAACGGCTGGCGCTGGTGGCGGTTGTTGCGAGGGTCATGGCGTTCCTCCTGCGCAGCGGAGCGGACGGTTAATTTAGTATTAAGACGCGCCGCGATCTCGCAAAGTCCAGTAAATTCCCTGCGATGCGATGGCCTGGGCGGGAGTAGCGATGAAAACCGACGATCGCTGGCGCTCGGTTCGGCGCGTCGAGGATTTCCGGTTTCTGACCGGGCGAGGCCGGTACGTCGACGATTGCGCATTGCCGGGGCAAGTGCACGCGCATGTATTGCGCTCGCCGCACGCCCACGCAGTGATCGAGGGAATCGAGACCACAGCAGCGCGCCTCACCCCCGGGGTCCTCGGGGTATTCACCGAAGCCGATCTGTGCGCTGACGGGCTCGGGCCATTGCCGTGCATCGCGCAGGTCAGCACAGTTGGGCCACTGATCGTGCCGCCGCGTTACGCGCTGGCGCGCGGGCGAGTGCGCCACGTGGGTGATCCCGTCGCGCTGATCGTCGCGGAAACTCCGAACCAGGCGCGCGACGCCTCCGAGCGGGTCATTGTCGATTACCGGCCACTCGCCGCTGTCGTGGACGCTCCCGCAACACTGCTGCCCGACGCCCCGGCGATCTGGGACGAGGCTCCAGGCAACCTGTGTTTTCGGTTTCAGCGAGGAGATGGAGGCGCTACCCGAGCGGCGTTCGCCGCCGCAGCCCACATCGTCGACATCGAGCTCGTCAACAACCGTCTGGTGCCGGCGCCGATCGAGCCGCGGGCGGCGATCGGCAATTACGACGCGGCCGCTGGCCGCTTCGACCTGCTGCTGACCGGACAAGGCGTCCACAGTATCCGCAACCAGCTCGCCGAAGCGGTGTTCAACCTGCCTCCCGAACGCATCCAGGTGGCCGCACCCGATGTCGGCGGCGGGTTCGGCATGAAGAATTTTCTTTATCCCGAGTGGGTGCTGGTCTTGTGGGCGGCGCGGCGGCTCGGGCGGCCGGTCAAATGGGTCGCCGAAAGAGGCGAGGAATTCGTCAGCGGCACCCAAGGCCGCGACAATTTTACCAAGGGCAGGCTGGCGCTCGACGGGAACGGCCGGTTTCTGGCGCTCGAAGTTTCCACCGTCGCCAATCTCGGCGCTTATCTGTCGTCAAACGGGCCGGGCAGCTCGACCAATTCGCCGGCGACGGCGATGGGCGGCGTCTACGCGATCCCGGCTGTTCTCATGGATGTGCGCGGCGCGTTCACCAATACGGTGCCGATCGATGCTTACCGGGGCGCCGGCAAGCCCGAGGCCAATTACCTGATCGAGCGGCTGGTCGATGTCGCCGCGCGCCGCATCGGCGCCGATCCCGCGGAATTGCGGCGCCTGAACATGATCGATGCCTTTCCCCATCGCAGCGGGCTCGGCATGACGGTCGATTGCGGGCGCTTTGCCGCCAATCTCGACGAGGCCCTCGCAAAGGCCCGCGCTTCCGGCTTTGAGGAGCGCCGCGCGGCTGCGGCGGCGCACGGCCGGCTGCGCGGGCTCGGGGTTGGATGCTTTCTCGAGACGGCGCGCGGCACTCCGAATGAAGCCGCCGAAATCCGGTTCGAACCCGACGGCCGCGTCTCAGTGATCCTCGGCACCCAATCGAACGGCCAGGGACACGAGACGAGCTACCCGCAGATCGCCGCATCACTTCTCGGGCTGCCGCTCGATGCGTTCCGTCTCGTCCAGGCCGATACGCGGCTCGTGCCCCGCGGCGCCGGACATGGCGGCGCGCGTTCGATGCATCAAGGCGGCACGGCGTTGGTCAAAGCGGCGGAAATGGTCGTCGAAAAGGGTCGCAGGATCGCGGCCCATCTGCTGCAAGCTGACAGCGCTGAAATCGTGTTCGCCGAAGGCCGGTTCACTCTGCCTGGCACGGAGCGCGAAATCGACCTTCTTGCGGTCGCGCGCGCCGCGACCGATCCGGCCAACCTCCCGGAGGGCATGGCGCCGGGGCTCGACAGCTCCGTGTACAGCATGCTGGACGTGTTCACCTTTCCGAACGGCTGTCACATCGCCGAGGTCGAAATCGACCCCGATACTGGCCTGGTCAGCCTCGAACGCTACACGGTGGTCGACGATTACGGGCGCCTGATCAACCCGCTGCTGACCAAAGGGCAAGTACAGGGCGGGATAGCCCAGGGCATCGGGCAGGCGCTCCTCGAGCACACCATATACGACCCGGGCTCGGGCCAGCTGCTGAGCGGCTCGCTGATGGATTACACGCTGCCCAGAGCCGATGACCTTCCGCGGTTCGACATCACGCTCGCCGAGTTGCCGACCTCCGCCAACCCGCTCGGCGTCAAGGGTTCCGGTCAAGCCGGCTGCATCGCCGCGCCGCAGACGATCATCAACGCCATTGTCGATGCGCTGTCCCCGCTCGGCATCGATCAGATCGACATGCCGGCGACACCGGAACGGGTCTGGCGCGCGATCCGCGATGCCGGTCCTCTGAAAGCCCACTTATTCCATAAACCAGCCGTGGCTGACGACCAATGACTGGCCGGTCAGCGCATTGGTCTTGAAGCCGGCGAAAAACAGCACTGCTTCGGCCACATCCTCGGTGGTCGTGAATTCGCCGTCGACAGTGTCTTTCAGCATCACCTGCTTGATCACTTCCTCTTCGCTGATGCCGAGCTTTTCCGCCTGTTCGGGGATCAACTCGTCGACCAGCGGGGTCCGGACAAAGCCGGGACAGACGACATTGGCGCGCACATTGTAGGGCGCGCCTTCTTTGGCGACCAATCGGCACAGCCCGACCAGACCGTGTTTGGCCGTGACGTAGGGAGCTCTCAAAACGGATGCCAATTTGGAGTGGACCGAGCCGGTGTAGACGATACTGCCGGATTTGGCTGCATACATATGCTTCAAGCAAGCCCTGGTCGTGAGGAAAGCACCATCGAGGTGGACCGCCAATAAGCGCTTCCAATCGGCGAATGGAAACTCCACGATCGGCTTGACGATCTGGATGCCGGCATTGCTGACCAATACGTCGATGCGGCCGTATTTCGTCATCGTATCTGCGATACCCTTCTCGACCGCGGCCTCGTCTGCGACGTCCATGCCGACCGCGAGAGCGTCCGAGCCATTCGCCTTGATTTCCCGCGCGGCGGCATCGGCGGCGTCGAGCTTGAGATCGGCAATGACCGGCGTGCCGCCCTCGGCGGCAAAGCGCAGCGCGATCTCTTTGCCGATGCCGCTTGCTGCACCGGTAATAATCGCGACCTTCCCATCAAAACGGGACATGCGAATTCCTTTCAGGCGTTTTTGAGGAAATCGAATACGACCTCGCCGAGACCGAGCGTCAAGTCGGTGGGGTAATGGATTGTCGAAATTCCTCACGCGCCAGCAGCACGCGAGAGTTCAAGAAGCCCGGTGCGCCGTCAGCAATGCACCCTGCCGATCGGCGTTTCGGCGATGCTTTCGGCAAAGCTCGTGCCAACGCGCAGCTCAAGATCGATCCTGCCGGCGCGCACGGGCTCGCTCAGACCCGGCGCGAGGAATTCAACACAGACCTCCTCGACTTCACTGGAAGCTGACCAAAACCGTCGAGCGCTTGTGCAAGCCGCCGCGAGGGATTTTTGCGGCGAGGGTCGCTGTTCCACCGCCAATGACGGCGTTATTCTTGTTTCAGCCTGATGTTGTTGGCAATGTACGTAAAGTACGGGTCGGATGTGGCGGCCGGAGAGTTGAGTTTCGCGATCGCGTCGTCAACCGAGGTCCAACCTTTAGCGTATTTGCCGAACCATTGGTCGACTATCGCGGCCCTGGCTTCGATGCTGCCCATGTTCTTATAGGAAGGACCGGCCGGGCCATACTGGTAGGTGCTGCGTCCCTGCATCTGCGCACTGGCTCCGTCGCATATCCAGCCGGGGACGAACCACGAATTGGCAATTTGCCAAGCATGGACGAGTTCGTGGATGAACAGCTGGCCCTGTGTCGGATAGCCCCCTGGGGTGCCTTGGATGATCGGGTAGTTGCCTTGGGTGTAGTGCATCGGATCGGGGTTGCTGTAGGCAGGACCGAGGTTGACGAGAATATCACCATCTACGTTAGGAAAAGTAAAACGGCGTCCTCCCAGTCCAGCCATATCGGTCAGCATGATGCGATCGATGGGCAGCGTGTCGCCAAATACGGCACTGGCAAAGCGTATTTCGTCTTGGTTGAGCCTACGGTGATTGGGGGCGATCGCAACGGCTACGCCAATGGCGGGTACGAGGGCGCCGAAACCAAAAACCGCCACGATGCCGGCAACCTCTGCGACACCCACCAGTATTGTCGGATCGCCCCATTTCAACCCGGTAACCTTGCCCAACTCCGAGCCGATCACCAGGGCCAGTCCGAGGACCGGCGATCCCAAGACGTCAGCAGCGACGAAGCCCAGGAAGTCTGCGGTAATATCCTCGATAGTTTTGAGCACACCGACATCTTGATAAGACTTGCTGACGGTCATGGTTCCTTGGCGCACTTCCGGCCAGAACATCTCAATGCGCGGCTCCTTGCCGTCTTCCTGCCAGTCGCAATCGCGGTTTGGATGGCCAAGCGGATCCGAGCCGGTTCCGTCGGTATGGCCGCTCCGCTGAGCAGCCACGACGAGGTTGGGCGTGCTGACGACGGCTCGCACGCGGAAATCGTATGGGTCCCAGCCGCTGTCATGCATATGACCCTTAAAGGTATAGGTGCCGTCGCTGCGCAACGTCATCTCGACCCAACCCCCCAGCGCCGTTCCCGAAGGGGTGATAACATCGCCATGAAATGTTACTGCCGCGGGGCTCTGCGCCGTATCCGTCAATCCGGTCAGAGAAATGGGACGATTTACCCGGTACCATGCGGCCAGTCGCTCGGCGCTTAACGGTGGATCGCTCATCCCGGCCTTGCTCAGGGCATTACGGAAACTCTTCATTTAAATGTCTCCTCATTCGCAGCGCGCCCAATACGATTATCCCATCCGCCTACTCGCCCGATCCCCTCTGCAAGCAGGGAAGCCGGGCGCGCGGCGCAGCTATTGCAGCGCCACTAGAACGGGAATCAGGCCGGTGCCAGTTTGTAAGCCCGCCAACGCCTTCCCAAGTACAGCGCCGAAAGCGCTGTACGGATTGACAGCCTTCATCGCATGCCCCGGCGTCGGCGACGTGGTAAGCAAATCACCGATCTCGATTGGCGACCCGCTCGCGTCCGCCTTGCAGTAGACCTTCCCGACCAGCGCTACGGGCATCCTGTTGTCTCGGGATTGCCGTTTGTCCAGAGTAATGCCGGGCTTGTAATCCCCCGCGCCAGAAATGACCCCGGCGACTCTTTTATCATAAGCCTGCTGACATGGGCGCAACGATCCTTGCTGGTCGCCCAGCACCATCACGGTTCCCGGCACCACTCCTTCGGCGTCGATGTCGAAGTCCTCCGCGCAGTCGGCGCCGGTGAGCAATACGTCACCTGTCACTGTAACATTGCCCTGGAAATAGCCTGCATTGCCCCCGCCAGCGGCGATGCCGGCGATAGCGGCAGCGGAAGGTGAGTGGGAGACCCCGTGCACACCCTCGCCGTTCTGGCTCTCACCCCAGACACCCGGTTGGGCGGTGGCCTGTGGAGCATCGTTGAACCCGGCGACACCGGCTCCTTGACCGTGCCCGATTCCGTGCACCCCCTCCCAGTTCTGGCTTTCACCCCAGACGCCGTGAGCGGCGCCGCCCGGCGGACCCAGATTAAAACCCGCGACGCCTGCGCCTTTGTTGTGAGCAACCCCATGCACTCCTTCCCAATGCTGGCTCTCGCCCCAGACACCAGGTTGCGCAGCGCCGTCCGGAGCATCGTTGAACCCGGCCACGCCTGCTCCTTTGCCGTGCCCGATTCCGTGCACTCCCTCCCAGTGCTGGCTCTCACCCCAGACACCCGGTTGGGCGGTGCCCTCCGGAGCATCATTGAATCCGGCGACGCCCGCCCCCTCACCATGACCAATTCCATGAACGCCTTCCCAGTGCTGGCTCTCACCCCAGACGCCCTGGGCCGCAGCGCCCTTTGGGCCGAGATTGAACCCGGCTACGCCCGCGCCCTTGTTGTGTGCGACCCCGTGCACCCCCTCCCAATGCTGGCTCTCGCCAAACACGCCCGGTTGAGCAGCGCCGTCCGGCGCATCGTTGAACCCCGAGACACCGGCGGCTTGGCCGTGGCTGACGCCGTGTATTCCTTCCCCGTGCTGGCTCTCACCGAACACCCCCGGGCCGCCCGCAGCAGGAGCGGTGTTGGTGCCCTTTATTCCAGGTACCGTTGCACTTGCAGAATCACCCTCATAAGGTTGAGACATGGCACTCTCCCAACAACGCGTTATTCACCATAACGGCAGGACCCTGATTCACCTGTGAGCCGGCTCACACTGACCAAATGATTCTTGTTCCCCTGGTCTGTAGTCGTCAGCGGCACCCGCTTGGCAGGCAGAGTTGCAACGGCCGCGCATACTATCTCTCACCGGAATCCTCTTCGATCGCATCTTTTGCCGGCGCGGGCGCAGCGGCGGCGCTGGGAAGCGCGCGGATGCGGAAACCGGCCGCCCAGGGTTTGTTGGCGGACGCCGTTGACAAGATAAAGCCCGCGACATTCTTGGGTCGATCTACGGCTGGTTCACCGATGGCTTTGACAGACCTGAAAGAGGGAGGGCGATTCTAGACGGGCTCCCTTGATGGGCTTGGTTGGCACCTCATGCGAAATCTCCTCGATTAGCCTGGCAGGGATACACGAGCAGCGGAGTCGGCCCATGGCGCACCAATCGCTTCGCGCAGCGATCCTCCCACTAAAATGCGGCCCGAGCCGCCGGTCATGACGGGGGCCGGTACAGAGGCTGCTGAATTTCTGTTGCCGTTGGATCTGCCACCAATGGAGGCGCGGCTCGTCGACGAGCTTCCGGAAGATCCAGGCTGGCAATTCGAGCCGAAATGGGACGGGTTCCGATGCCTGGCCTTCCGGGCCGGAGACGAAGTGGAGCTGCGCGCTAAATCGGGCAAGCCGCTGGGGCGCTATTTCCCGGAGATGGTCGCGGGGTTGCGCCGATTGGAGCAAAGCCGGTTTGCGCTCGATGGCGAGCTCGCGATCCCCACCGGCGATACGTTCTCGTTCGACGCGCTGCAGATGCGCCTCCACCCGGCCGAAAGCCGGATCACGAAACTGGCGGTCGAGACACCCGCGGTCCTGATCCTATTCGACCTGCTGGCTGCCCCGAGCGGCGAAATCCTTTTGCAGGCCGCACTGACGGAACGCCGCGCCGCTCTCGATGCATTTTTCCGGTCGATCGGTCCCGAGGCGGCGCTGCGGCTTTCACCCTTTACTCGCGACGCGGCCGAGGCGCGGCGCTGGCTCGACGCAAGCGGCGGGGCGCTCGACGGTGTCATCGCCAAGCGGCTCGATGACGCCTATCATCCGGGCGAGCGGGCCATGCTCAAGGTGAGGAAACGGCGCACGGCCGATTGTGTCGTCGGCGGCTTCCGCTACGAGCGCAACTCGCAGCTCGTCGGGTCTTTGCTGCTCGGCCTCTATAACGCCGAGGGCAAGCTCGATCATGTGGGCTTCACCGCGACATTGCACGGCCTCGACCGTAAGGCGCTCACGCAGCGGCTCGAAACGCTGGTCATGCCGCCCGGCTTTACCGGCAATGCACCAGGCGGACCGAGCCGGTGGAGCACGGAGCGTTCCGGCGAATGGCAGCCGGTGCGGCCCGAACTGGTCGTCGAGGT
>JAFASL010000591.1 GCA_019244535.1 Alphaproteobacteria bacterium | reverse complement strand
ATCGCCCTGTGCGAAGTCCAGGCCTATGTTTACGGAGCCAAACGGCACGCTGCGGCGCTGGCGCAGTTGCTGGATCAGTCGGTCACTGCCGCTACTCTTTCGCATCAGGCGGAGGCGTTGCGCGAGCGTTTCGAGGCGGCGTTCTGGTGCGACGATCTCGGGGCTTACGCGCTGGCGTTGGATGGTAATAAGCGGCCGTGCCGGGTAATTTCGTCCAATGCCGGACACCCGCTGTTGACCGGGATTGCCGCACCCGAGCGCGCCGCAGTGGTGGCCGACACGCTTCTCGGCAGCAGCTGCTTCTCCGGATGGGGCATACGCACAGTCGCGCGGTCCGCTGTGCGGTACAACCCGATTTCGTACCACAACGGCTCGGTTTGGCCGCATGACAACGCAATCATCACTCTGGGCCTTTCCCGTTATGGTCTCAAATCTGCCGTCCTGCGGGTCTTCAAGGGACTGTTTCAGGCCGCCGGCTATATGGATTTGCGGCGGCTTCCAGAGCTGTTCTGCGGCTTTGCCTGGCGTGGGCTGACGGCACCCACGCTCTACCCTGTCGCCTGTACTCCGCAAGCTTGGGCCAGCGCCACCGTGTTTGCGCTATTGCAGGCCAGTCTTGGGCTAAGCTTCGATCGTGGCGGGGAGGAGATCCGGTTCGACAGGCCGGTTCTGCCAGACTTTCTCGACCAGCTTCACTTGCGCAGGCTGCAGGCAAGGCACGGTATTGCCGACATCTTGCTGCGGCGATACGGCGCCGAGGTATCGGTTGACATCACCAGACGCCAAGGCGCGGTGCCAATCGTGATCGTGCGTTGAGCTTCGAGGGTCTTTAAAATCCAACTCTGAGCGCCGCAACCGTTCCGCCGAAATAAGCCTGGGGCTCTGATGGCTGCGCTCCAAGCGCATGTTCCATGCGCCGCACGCAATGATTGGCTCCCTCGAATACCGAACGCCAGGTTCCCGCCTGCGGCAAGGAGTCGAGCAGACACTCGTCAAAAAAGTTGTAGGTGCGGTGGGCCTGACAGCCGAAGGAAGGTCGGTCGCCTCTGGCAGCAGTCAGGATCACGCGGTTTGGCTTGGTCATCTGCCCCGTTGCGAAGCTGCCGCTATAACAGGCCGAGATGATGACAACCGTCGGAACCGACGCGCAGCCGTGCGACAAAGCCCGGGCAAGCTCCTCGGGAGTGAGCGCCCGGTCCGAACGGGCGAGCCACAGACCGCTGCCGCGCTCACCGTGTGAGGTTAAAAAAATCAAACACTCGTCGCCCGGCCGCGCCGGCAGTTCCGTGATTCGGTGCAGAACATGCTCGGCTGTCGCCGACTCTATGCCGCTGGCGAGCTCTGGATTGCTCGCGCTGAGGCGGCGGATATTGCCCGATGGAACACCGGCCGCGAGAAGCCTACGGCTCAGTTCGCGGGCTGCATTGTCAAACACCGGCTGTGCATCGTCGCCGGCCACGAGGATGACTTGCCAAGTCCCGGCCCAGCCGGCCGGCGCGCCGCCAACCGAGCAAAGAATTCCGAGAGCCGGCAGCAGCGGTAAAATTCGGAGGCGGAACGGCACTTTCTCGCGGCGGCGCCACTCATAGAAGCAGCGCAGCGTGGTGCCGTGTCGTGCTATCTTTCGAAAGATCGAGGAGGTCATATGATGTCGGTATCACTCGCCGAGAAAAGTTGCACGCCGTGCCGGGGCGGCATACCGCCGCTGACCGAAGAAGAGGCCGCAACCTACCAGGCGCAGGCCCCGGACTGGACGCTTCTTGATGAAGCCAGGCGGATCGAGCGAACCTACCGGTTCAGAAATTTCAGCCAAGCCTTCGGATTTGTCGAGCGGGCGGCTGCGCTCGCCGAAAGCGAAGGTCATCACCCCGACATCGGTTTTGGCTGGGGCTATGCTAGGGTTTCGCTGCAAACCAAGAAGATCAAAGGATTGTACGAGAACGATTTCATCATGGCGGCGAAGCTCGATCGCATCGCCGCCGACAGCGCATTCTAAAATAACGCGCACCTTAAGGGAGGAAACTGTGCCGACTTACATTATCCTCGCAAATTGGACCGACCAGGGCGCCCAGAAGGTCAAGGACTCGCCGCGCCGGCTCGAAACCGCCAAAAAGGCTCTGTTCGACATGGGAGGCGAGTTCAAGACCGTATATATGACGCTTGGCGAATACGATCTCGTTGGTGTTTACGAGGCGCCCGACGATGCGGTCGCGGCGCGGTTCGGGCTGTTGCTCGGGATGCTCGGCAGCGTGCGAACCAAAACACTGAAGGCTTTTCCCGAAGCCGCCTACCGGGAGATTATCGCTTCCCTCGGCTAAGCGAAGCCGCCCCAGGCAAGCGCCGATGACCGAGCTAATCGAAGGCTTCCCGGAAACGTCATCGGCATTCCCGTAAAAGGACGCTTGAAACAGCAGGGCTGAGCAGATGTTTGATCCACGACCATTCGGTTCGTTATAAGCCGGCGGCACGATTTAATGGCGCCGGCGCACTTTCGGGAAGGCGACGCGGCCGCCGCACCGGCAAGCTTTCGGGCGGAGCGTCCTTTCCTTGCAGATCGTTGAGTTGCGAGTGCGTCGCAGCAAGTTCGCGCTCCAGCGAGTCGATGCGGCGGCGTCGGGCTCGCAGCTCGCGTCGGTCGCGGCGGCGGCCGAAGGAAGCGGCGCCCAGACCAATCAAGGCGCCGATCAGCAGGGTCAGAAAACACAGCAGGTAAAGCGGCACATCGGCCAGGAACGGCAATGGCCAAAATGCAATCGAAACCGTTTCGCGGTTTGAGACGGCAAACACGACTATCAGAATGGCGAAGGCCAGAAAAAGCGCCCGGTAAAAGAACCTCACCCGAGCCTCAAAGTGATTATCGCGGCGTCAAGCCCGGCCGGCGCTGTGGTTCAACCGGTCGCGCAGCTGCTTGCCTGTCTTGAAGAAGGGGATGTGCTTCTCGGCCACGGATACGCTGTCCCCGGTGCGGGGATTGCGCCCGATGCGCGCATCGCGGTGCTTGACCGAGAAAGCACCAAAACCGCGCAGCTCGACCCGGTCGCCCCGCGCCAGCGCGGCTGCGATCTCATCAAAAATCGCCGTGACGATTACTTCGATGTCGCGCTGATAAAGATGAGGATTTGTGTCGGCAAGTCTCTGTACGAGCTCCGATTTGGTCATTGCTTCGTCGCTCCCGCCCGACGAATTGGATCTGGCGAGCCTGCCAAAGCCGCCGATGGGCGTCAAGCAGGAGGCGTTGCGCCCTGGGCGCGCGGTTGGGCCGAGAGCTAACTCCCGCGGCGGGCGGCGAGGCGCAGGCGCAATGCATTGAGTTTGATGAAGCCTTCGGCGTCGCGCTGGTCGTAGACCGCGTCCTCCTCGAAGGTGACGTGCGCAAGGCTGTAGAGGCTTCTCGGAGATTTCCGGCCGACAACACGCGCCGAGCCCTTGTAGAGCTTGAGCCGGACGACGCCGTCGACATGCTCCTGGCTCTTGTCGATCAGAGCCTGCAGCATTTGGCGCTCGGGCGAGAACCAGAAGCCGTTGTAGATCAATTCGGCGTAGCGCGGCATCAGCTCGTCCTTCAGGTGAGCGGCGCCGCGGTCGAGGGTAAGGCTCTCGATGCCGCGGTGCGCCGCCTGAAGGACCGTCCCGCCGGGGGTCTCGTAGACGCCGCGCGACTTCATCCCGACAAAGCGATTTTCGACGAGATCGAGCCGGCCGACGCCGTGCTTGCCGCCGAGCTCGTTCAAGCGCTGAAGTAGCGCAGCCGGCGTCAGAGGCTCGCCGTTCACCGCCACCGGATCGCCGCGCTGGAAGGCGATCTCGACGTATTCCGGCCGGTCTGGCGTGGCCTCCGGCGCGACGGTGCGGCTGAATACGAATTCCTCCGGTTCGACCCATGGATCCTCCAGCACCTTCCCTTCGGCGGAGACGTGCAGGAGATTGGCGTCGAGCGAAAACGGGGCCTCGCCCCGCTTGTCCTTGGCGATCGGGATCTGATGCTGCTCGGCATAGGCGAGCAACCGGGTCCGCGAGCTCAAATTCCACTCGCGCCACGGCGCGATGACCTTGATGTCGGGATTGAGCGCATAATAACTGAGCTCGAAGCGGACCTGGTCGTTGCCCTTGCCGGTCGCGCCATGCGCGACGGCGTCGGCGTCGACCTGGCGGGCGATCTCGATCTGTCGTTTGGCGATCAGCGGGCGGGCGATCGAGGTGCCGAGCAGATAGGCGCCTTCGTAGAGCGCATTGGCGCGAAACATCGGAAAGACAAAATCGCGCACAAACTCCTCGCGAAGATCGTCGACAAAGATCTCGAGCGCCCCGAGCATCTCGGCCTTCCGGCGGGCGGGATCCAGCTCCTCCCCCTGGCCCAGATCGGCGGTAAAGGTGACGACATCGCAACGATAGGTGTCCTGCAGCCAGCGCAGGATCACCGAGGTGTCGAGCCCTCCCGAATAGGCCAGCACGACCTTTTTCACCGTGTCGCGCATCTCTTCACCTCGGCTCCGCGGCATCGCGGAATTATACGCCAAAAGGGGTGGTGTATAGCCAGCTCAGGTAACCGAATTGACGGTTTGCACAGCATCCTCCGCGGGGTTTACCTTGTCACAAACTAACCAATGCGAGATAGGAGGAACGCATGCAGGTTACCCGTCGTGACTTGGCCATTGCCGGGGCGATCGCGATTGTCGCCCCGAACCTTTTATCTGGAGCTCCGGCGCTCGCCGAAGCGGGCGATGAAGCAGCGGTCCGGCAAAACGTTGAGGCATTGCGCGAGGCGCTGCTAAAGGCGGATAAGGCCCAATTGGAGCGGCTGAGCGCCGACCAGCTGAGTTACGGCCATTCAGACGGCCGGGTGCAAAACAAGGGCGAATTTATCGACGGCGTCGTGACTCGCAAGGCGACTGTCAAGTCGATCACCTTCCCGGAGCTCAAGGTTTCGCTGGCCGGGGACGCTGCGATCGCGCGCCACCTCTACGAATCTGAGTCGGAAACCGACGGCAAGCCCAACAACGTCAAGATCGGCACCCTGTCAGTCTGGCAAAAGCAAGGCGGGAACTGGAAGCTGCTGGCGCGCCAGGGCTACAAGCTGGCCTGACCGCTGGGGTTCGTCGGGCCGGTGCGATCTGGCTCGGTGGCAATCGAAGCGCCAGTTCGGAAAGGCCAATTCCATCGGCCTTCAGCACAAAGTTTTGTTAACCATAGGTCGATCAACAAAGTTATTCTGCTTCACGCAAAAAAGGGAGGGAAAAGCATGAATTCGATAAACCTCGCCGTGAAGACGACCGTGCTGGCAATCCTGGGGGTTATCGTTGCCGGCCGCATCGCCCAGACGGCCCCCTTCAACGACCTCTTCGTGTTCGGCGACAGCTACTCTGATACAGGGGCCTTCGTTCCCCTCACAAACGGCTCCACTGCGGTCGGCTACCTGGCGCAGGATCTCGGCATTACGCTGACAACTTCGAAGAACCCCATGCCCGGCACGAGCGGCGTCAATTTCGCCGAGAGCGGGGCACGTGTGGATGTGGGCCCGACCCCACCGGCGACGCAACCGCGCAGCCTGACCCAGCAGGTGGGGGAATTCCAGAACTATGTCAGCACCGGCGCCCTCACATTCGATCCCCATTCCAGCCTGTTCCTGCTTCTGGGTCGAAATGATCACACCCGGGCACGCAAGCGCAAACCGGAGCGGCCACAACGAACCAGGTGGCGACCCTGTACGGGCTGGGGGCGCGCTACTTCCAAATCGGTTTGCTGCCCTTGGCAGTCCCCGCGTTCACCGACAGCGCTACGATCCTGAACCCCGAATATCGAGCTCCGGTGCGCAGCTGCAAGCGTAATTTCCCGACGCCGTCATTCACCTGAGCGACTGGGGTCGGATTATGATCACATCATCGCGAACCCGTGAAGTATGGGATCACCAACACGACTGATCCTTGCGTGCCGATCGTAACGTTCCGCCCAGAGATGGCTGCCGTTGGCGACATCGTTAAGCTGTGCCGTTATGCGCACGCGATCTCCGCTTCTGCGCACACTGCCCTCGACGACATAACGCACTCCGAGTTCGGCGGCGATCTGGCTCAAGCGGACGGCTTGACCCTTGTAGACGAAGGACGAGTTCCGCGCGATTACGAAGAACCAGCGGAGCTTCGACAGGGCGGTGATGAGATCTTCGCTGATCCCGTCCGAAAAATATTCCTGCTCTGCCTCGCCACTCATATTGACAAAGGGGAGCACTGCGATACTCGGCCTATCCGGCCGCGACAACGATGTCTCCAGGTCCGCTGAAGGCCAGTTGCGCTCTTCCGCGTGGATGGTGGCGACGAAACGGAAGCCCTTGCGGGTGATCGTGCGGATCAATCCTTGCCTTTCGCCGTCATCGCCGACCGCCCTCCGGGCGGCGTTGATGCGGCTGGTCAGCGTCGATTCGGAAATGATCCGGCCGTCCCAGACAGCTGTGATCAGATCGTCCTTGCTGACGACGTGGGCGCGATTCTCGATCAGATAGACCAAGAGGTCGAAAACCTGCGGCTCCAGTGTGACCAGCTGATCGGCGCGGCGAAGCTCCCGCCGATCGGTGTCGAGTGTTTGGCCGCCAAAAGAAAATCGCATGATCGCGCCCCGGCAGAGCCGTCTCCCCTCACGGAATAATCAATGCTACCTTACGAAAATATCAAGCGCATCACAAAGCCTTTCACCTCGCCACACGGCATCGTCGCGGTGATTGACCTGCATGGAGGCGATTATGGTCACCGCAACGCAAATCACCGCCGCTGGCGCAATGCCTGATCTCGCAGCGATCAAGGGACAGCAGCTCACGGCCTGGTCCTGTGGCGATTACGCCGTCATCGGCACCACCTTGCAGATCGTCGGCGAGGAGTTGTGCGAGGCCCTCGATCTGCGTTCCGGGCAAAAGGTGCTCGATGTCGCGGCGGGCAACGGCAATGCCACCCTGGCCGCTGCCCGGCGCTGGTGTGCGGTCACTTCGACTGATTACGTGCCCAGCCTGCTGGGCCGGGCGCGGGCGGAGGCGGAGGGTCTGGCCGTCGCCTTCGAGGAAGCAGATGCCGAAGCCCTGCCGTTCGACAATGGCACCTTTGACGCAGTGGTCTCCACCTTTGGCGTGATGTTCACCCTCGAAGGTCCCAAAACATCGGGAGAGCGGTAAACTAG
>JAFASL010000573.1 GCA_019244535.1 Alphaproteobacteria bacterium | reverse complement strand
AGGCGAAAGGGCGGTTTCGCGCGTATCTGGAAGCGATTCCGACTTTTGTCGTCACGCATCCGTTGCCGGCGTTTCTGGGCTGCGCGGCACTGCTTGCTCAGTAGCGATCAGGAAACTCGCTTCGAGAGATGTAGACCCGCCACTCCGAGCACGATCAGGCTCAGACACAGGAGTTTCCATATCCCCGCGCTCTCGCCGAAGCAGACGATGCCGATCGCTGCTACGATCGCCGTGCCGACGCCAGACCACACGGCGTAGGCGATCGATAGCTCGATTCCGCGCAGCGCGAGCCCCAGCAGGGCAAAGCTCGCTGCGTAGCAAAGGACGACCGCGGCAGACGGGCCGAGGCGGCTAAATCCGTCCGGGAGCTTCAACGACGTCGTTCCGCAGATTTCCAGCACGATTGCCGCGGCAAGATAGACACCACTCATTGCGCAAACTCGGCGCGCACCGCCGCCGTATGCTCGCCCAGACTCGGAACACGATCAGCAAACCGCTCGCGCTCGAATATCGCCGGAGCGGGTGGCAGCCGGACCGGCCCGTTCGGGGTGTTGACCGTGATCCTCCTGAGATGCGGATGACGAGAAAAATCCTCGACAGTATTGAAATTTCCAAAAGCGATATCGGCAGATTTCAGTCGCTCAGCGAGCGCGCTGCGCGGATAGCGGGCAAATTCCGCTGCGACCAGCGCGTCGACCTCGGCCCGGTGGGCAACCCGCTGGTTGTTGTCGCTGAAACGTGGATCGTCGGCGAGGGCGGGATCGCCGAGGATCTCGGCGCAAAAACGGCGCCACTCCCGCTCGTTCTGGATGGCAATCAGGATCTCTTTGCGGTCGCCCGTTACAAACAGGCCATAAGGCGCGACCGATGGATGAGCCAGACCCATCCGAGCCGGCGCGCCGCTCCCGTGCTCGAAATGGATCAGCGGAACTGCCATCCATTCTGCCGTCGCATCGAACAGCGACACTCGGATCAGCGCCCCCTCGCCTGAGCGCTGCCGCGCGATCAGCGCTTCGAGGATTGCGGCATAGGCATTCAGGCCGGCGGCGATGTCGGTCACCGACGCGCCGACCCGTCCAGGCGCCTCCGCGGGTCCAGTCAGCGAGGCAAGGCCGGTCTCCGCCTGGATCAGCATGTCGTACGATTTCATGTCGCGGTATGGGCCGCTTTCGCCGTAGCCGGAAATCGAACAGATGACGAGCCGCGGATAACGGCGCCGAAGTTCGTCGAGGTCAAAGCCGGCGCGCGCCATGGCGCCGGGCATCAGATTCTGCACGAGCACGTCGGCGCGCGATATCAGTCGCAAGAGGAGGTCATGGTCGACCTGGTTCTTGATGTCGAGAACCGCCGATTCCTTCCCGCGATTCAGCCATACGAAATAACTGCTCTGTCCACGGGCGGCACGGTCATAGCCGCGCGCGAAATCGCCCTCGGGCCGTTCGATTTTGATGACCCGGGCTCCGGCATCGGCGAGCCGGCAAGAGCAGAGCGGCGCAGCAACCGCTTGCTCGACCGAAACTACCAGAAATCCTTCGAGAGGCCGGGTCATCTCTATCCTCCGATCTTGATGGTTGAGGCTACGATACTTCCTCCCATATTCGTTCCATGAACGAAAAGCCGCGCGAACCGACCGCAAATCGCCCCGCTACTCCACCTCGTTCGGGACAACCGAACACATCGCAGCCCCGTGAGATCGGCGGCCCAAAGGGGCCGGAGCCGACCCGTTACGGGGACTGGGAACATAATGGGCGGTGCACCGATTTCTGATTTGCCAATTCGCCCTGCACACTCGGTGCAAGGTCCCAACCCGCACCCTCCACCAGGCACGCCCCCCGAGCCTCCTCCGGATCCAGATAGCCCGCCGCCGATTGTCGAGCCTCCGGACCCTGTGCCGGTGCCGCCCGTAGAACCTCCGCCGCCGCCGGTCCGTGACCCGCTGGCGGAAGCACTGGTCGAACCACATCCCAGTGCAACTTGGCGCTCAGGTCTGGTCGGCTGTAGGATTGCGGTCTGTGGCTAAGGACGATGGAGATGCACTCAAAGCCTGATCGAAGCATCGAGGCCGGCAGGCGCGAGCGACTGCGCATCCGCTCGCGGGACTTTTCGGGGCCGACGGCAGGCTTGGCGCCGGGCAACGTTCAGTCCAACCTCGTCATTCTGCCGCAAGCGTTGGCTCACGATTTCCTGCGATTCGCTCAAGCGAACTCAAAACCTTGCCCGGTGCTCGCAGTCTCCGAGCCCGGTGACCCGCGCCTGCCAATGCTTGGCGAGGACCTCGACATCCGCACCGATCTACCGCGCTATCGCGTCTGGCGTCGCGGCGAACTAGTCGAAGAGCCGCCCGACATCTCGCATGTATGGCGCGACGATCTCGTCAGCTTTGCGCTCGGCTGCTCGTTTTCGTTCGAGCATGCGCTGCTCGAAGACGGCATTGAGCTGCGGCATATGACCTGCGGTTCCAACGTGCCGATGTACCGGACCAACATTCCGTGCCGGCCGGCGGGACCGTTCGCTGGTCCGCTGGTGGTCTCAATGCGGCCTCTGAAGCCGGGGGACGCAATCCGCGCGATCCAGATCACCTCGCGTTTTCCGTCGGTACACGGCGCACCGGTGCATATCGGCCTGCCGGCGGCGATCGGCATCGCCGATCTGGCGAGACCCGATTACGGCGACGCGGTGCCGATAGGCGCTGACGAGCTGCCGGTGTTCTGGGCGTGCGGGGTCACTCCGCAAGCAGTTATCGCTCAGGTCAGGCCCGAGTTCTGCATCACGCACGCGCCGGGCTCGATGCTGATCACCGATCTGGTCAACTCGAAATTGGCTAGTCTGTAGCGCGCCGCCAAACCAGATGCCGCCAACGGGCCGACGCCGTGATCACGGCCAAACTCAGGATACAAATCGGCTTGTAGATGAGATTGAACGGCTTATTCAGATCGATGTAGGGCGCCGTGTTACCGCGCTCTTTGAAGCCGCCCGCGGGTGGCTGCGGAGCGCTGCGTCGGCCTTGGCGACCGCGCCTTCGGTCAGGGTTGGGTTGATCACCGGGTTTTATGTTCCGCTTGGCTCCCCGCCGGCAGCGGAGACCGACGGGCCGGTCGGGGCTGCGTTGCTTGCCAAAGGATTTGCCGAGGTCGGCATTCCCTGCCGACTCGCCACCGACGAGCTGTGCCGCAGCGCTTGCGCCGCGGCATTGGCGGGCGCCGGAGCGGAGGTTGTGCCGGTGGACGCCACCGACCCCGCCGCTACGATCGCGGCATGGCGGCGCTGTGGAATCACTCACGCAATATCGATCGAGCGTTGCGGCCGCAGCGCAGACGGGGCTCCGCGCAATATGAGAGGTCTCGATATCAGCTCATACACAGCGCCACTCGATGAGCTCTTTACCGCTGGGCCATGGGAGACAATCGCGATCGGAGATGGCGGCAACGAAATCGGCATGGGATCGCTGCCGCGCGAGCTGATCGCGCAGCACGTCGATCATGGGCAAATCATTGCCTGCACTACGCCAGCGCGGCATCTGATCGTCGCTGGGGTGTCGAACTGGGGCGCCTATGGTCTTCTCGGTGCGCTGGCCGCATTTCGCGCCGATTGGCGCGAGCCGTTGCTCGCTTGCCTGGACGAGAAGCTCGATCTAGCGATCCTCGAGGCAATGGTACATGACGGACCGGCTGTCGACGGCGTCTCGCGATTGCGCACCATGACCGTGGACAACCTGGGTTTGCCAGTCCACCACAACAAATTGCGGGAGATTAGCGCGCTGCTCGAGGCTGGACATGGGGTATGACGAGTTTATCTTCGAAGATTACTGTTACGATTCGGCATGCTCAACCTTAAGACTGCGATACAGTTATCGCGGCGGCCCGCAATTTGAGGAACTACTGATTTTCGACTTTCCGCCGCGTCGGCTCTCGCCCAAGGCGCAACAGGTGCTCGACCGGCTTTTCCGCCTTATTCTGTTGCTTGCAGGAGTAAGCTATTACAAGGCTTTTGTGCCAAGCTTGCTTACGTGCCGGGCGTTCGAATTGAACGACAGCACCGCAGAATTTCTTCAAAAATTTTATGAAAGAGGCTTAGCTGAATTTGCCTTCAAGAACGGCACCTCGTTAGAAGGCCGTGTTCGCTTTCGGTCTACAGGGGTATCGGCGACCACGCCAATCAAAGTCGATTTACCCCGGAGGACATGCGTTCCGGTCGGCGGTGGGAAAGATTCGATCGTCACGATGGAGTGCCTCAAGCAGAGCGGCGAGCCACTGGTACTCTTCTCGCTCGGCGACGCCGAACCGATCACGGCCTGCATCGAAGCTGCCAAGCTGCCCTTTATCAGGGTTTATCGTCGTCTCGATCCGGGTATTTTTCGGCTCAACCAAGCCGGCGCGCTTAACGGCCACGTCCCGATAACCGGCATATTGAGCGCCGTCGCGCTAGCATCCGCCGTAATGTTCGGGTGCGATACCGTTGCAATGTCGAACGAACATTCGGCCAGTGCCGCAAACCTCAGCTTTGACGGCCTTGAGATTAATCACCAATACAGCAAATCGTTCGAGTTTGAGCAGGATTTCGCGCAATATATCAAGGAGTCGATTTCGCCAAGCATCAATTACTTTTCCTTATTAAGGCCCTTATCGGAAATCGAGATCGCCCGAAGATTTTCGAAATACCAGGAATATTTTGGAGTCTTTCGGAGTTGCAATACGGCATTCCGGCAGGCGCAGCAGGCACGCGGACGCCACTGGTGCTGCGATTGCCCAAAATGCCGGTTTATTTTTCTGGCGCTTGCGCCATTTGTCGCAAAGCCGGATCTGATTGAAATCTTTGGCCGCAACCTGCTGGATGACGATGCGCAATCCGAAGGTTTTGCAGAATTGTGCGGCTTGCGCGCAAACAAGCCTTTTGAATGCGTTGGGGAAATTTCCGAAAGCACGGGCGTGATGTCGCAGCTTGTCAACGATCCCGACTGGCGCGACGACCGGGTGGTGCGGCGGCTAAACGAGCAACTTGCTTCGCTGCCGCAGGCGAACTCGTCTCAATATCGGGCGCTGTTCGAAACGAAGCATCCTCACAGGGTGCCGCAGCGGTATTTGGCGATGCTCGATGCGTGCGGCTGACCTTGCAACGCGACGCGTTGCAGTTTGGGGCCTCGGCCGCGAGGGCAGGGCCGCGATCGCGTTCCTGAAGCGACGCCATCCAAACTTGCCCCTGCTGGTGCTGGATGACGCCGCAGATGGATCAGCGCCGGCCGGCCTCGGCGATGGGCTCGAATATGCCTTTGGGCCGGACCGAATTGCCCGCGCTCTCGACAATATAGAAATCGTCGTCAAATCGCCGGGGGTCAGCCTTTACCGGCGAGAGATCCAATCCGCCCGAGCAAGGGGTATGCAGGTCACATCGTTGTTGAACTTATGGTTCGGCGAACGGCCTGACGTTACGACAATCTGCGTGACTGGGACCAAGGGGAAGAGCACGACGGCGTCGCTGATTGCACATATTGCTGCGCGGTTTGGCCGAAGGGTAGCCTTGGTCGGGAATATCGGGCGACCGATCACCTGCATCGATCCCGAGAGCGCCGACATTGCGGTGATCGAGGTCTCCAGCTACCAGGCCGCCGATTTTGACGGGCAGTGCGACATCGCAGTGCTGACCTCGCTTTATCCCGAGCACATCGATTGGCACCTGTCGGTCGACAATTATTTTCGTGACAAGATCAACCTGCTGAAACGGAGCCGCTGCTGCGTCGCTCAACGAGCCACCGCCGAGATCCTGAGGCGGCTTATGGCGGGTCCGTCAAGGCAGGAATTTTTTGATGACGAAGCTGGCGTCCATTGTCGCGGCATAGAGATGCTCGATGCGCGAAGGGTAATCGGCAACGTGCTCGATCCTTATCTTAGGCGCCCCCATAACCTGTCCAATCTGTGTGCGGCCATGACGGTGGCAAAGTCGCTTGGTCTGGATCCGGTGGCGGCCCTTGCCGCTGCCAGTGGGTTCCACGCATTGCCGCACCGGCAGCAGGAGCTAGGGGAGATCGAAGGCGTGCTGTTTGTAGATGACAGCATTTCGACAATTCCGGAGTCGACGGCTGCTGCCCTGGCGGTTTATGCGGGCCGCGAAATAACGCTCATCCTCGGCGGGCATGACCGCGGTATCGATTATGACGGCCTGGTCAAAAATTTGATCGCCGGGGCCGCCAAAACCGTGATCTGCCTCGGGGATAGCGGCGCGCGGATTTATTCGCTGGCGCGGCGGCGCGCGGATCAACAGGGCGATATCCCGTGCAATATCAAGCGTGCGCAATCGATGGCGGACGCCGTTGCTTATGCTCGTCGGGTGACGCCGCCGGGAGGCGTCGTCCTGCTGTCGCCCGCCGCCCCCAGCTTTGGTCCTTACCGGGACTACATCGAGCGCGGCCGCGATTTTGCGGCGAAGGCTGGGCTACCTGAACCAGAGGAAATGGACAGCTATTCGGCTGCCGAATAGCTGACATCGATTGCAGACGGGCACGCCCGCGAGATGGCCCGCATATGGTAACTGCAGACAGCGCTCGACGGCTGGCACACAGGGACGGTCATGAGCCCGAGACCGCAGCTTCGCGACCCGTTCGCGTATGGCAGTCGGCGCGGAACGTTTTCCGCGTGGACAATGGCGATCGTATTTGCAACCGTCGCGATGATCAGCTTCGCGATCGATCAGACGCTAAGTCTGGCGCCGAATGCGGACGAACAAAACACCCCTCCTTCACTGCTCCATCCGGTTCAACTGATCGAGTCGCTGATGGACGCTGCCTCGGACTGAGCCTTTCTACCCGCTCTCCGTCGCGGCTGGTCTTGTTCCTGATCCTTCTCGGGATATTGCCCTCTGCCTGTGCGGGACCGAAACCTTTCTTGCTCCAAGGCGACGCTGGTTCGGCGCAAGTCGGCTACTCCGGCACGATCGATGGTGCAACGACTGTCGCAAGGCAGCATTGCGCCCAGTACGAACGGGTCCCGCGCTTTGTCGAGGCGCAAGAGAATGTTGCATTCTTCGACTGTGTTCCGCCCTGACACTCGCACTCTCCTTGCGCCATGCGCGAGGATTGCCGCTTGCGGCGCGGTGCGATCACGGTAATCCTCAAAAGCCGCTATCACGCGATGCAAATCGTTGCCACTGAGAGGGCCGCCCGCAATGACTATCGAACTTCATACCTGGAATACTCCGAACGGCCGCAAAATCAGTGTGGCCCTCGAGGAGATGGGACTGCCGTATACCGTGAAGACGGTGAACATCTCCAAGGGCGAGCAATTCGCGCCGGCTTTTGTAAAGATCAGTCCCAACAGCAAAATCCCCGCGATCATCGATACGGGCGGTCCGGGTGGCTCGCCGATCAGCATTTTCGAATCCGGTGCGATCCTGATCTATCTCGGCCAAAAGACAGGCAAGTTCTGGCCCGCGGATCTGCGCCGTCAAATTCCGGTCCTCGAATGGCTGATGTGGCAAATGGGCGGCTTTGGTCCAATGCCCGGCCAGGTGCATCACTTTCTGCAGGTGGCCAACGAGCAGGACCGGCGGTACGGCCTCGAGCGATACTCGAAGGAAACGCGGCGGCTCTACGGGGTGCTCGATAGGCGGCTTGGCGAAGTCGAGTTCGCCGGCGGCGACATTTCGATCGCGGATTTTGCGATCCTCGGCTGGGCCTGGCGGCACGAGCGGCACCAGGTGGATCTCAGCGATTTCCCGAATGTGAAGCGCTGGTACGAGACCCTGATGGCGCGACCGGGCGTGCGGCGCGGTTTCGAAGTCGCCTTGAGCTGATGCGGTAGCGCCGCGTTGGTCGCGGGGATTTTGGTGGAGCCGAGGGGGATCGAACCCCTGACCTTCGCATTGCGAACGCGACGCTCTCCCAGCTGAGCTACGGCCCCCGCGGTAAAAGGCCCCATGTGGGGCGCCGCGGACTATGGTGATCGTGCTTCGGCGTGTCAAGCGGGGCCCCGGGCCGATTCTGCGCTCGGGGACACTAGACGCAGTGCCCTTCCTGGCGGATGGTTTAGAGTCAGGATTTGTCGATCCGGGGGTGGTGCCATGCCGCAATCCGCATCCGCCAAAGTAGCGCTTTACGCGAGCGTCGGGCCCGAACTCACACAATATGATGTGGACATCGAGACTGCCACGCTCGCAAGGCGCGGTACGGTCAATCTGCCTGCCAATGTGCATTATGCTTGGCCGCACTGCTCAGGCCGGTTCCTTTATATCGCATCGAGCAATACCCGTCCTGGGATGGGTCCGGCCGGCGACAAGCATCACGTAACGGCGTTCGGCATCGATCCGTCTTCGGGCGCGCTTACGCCTCACGGCGAACCGATAATGCTGCCGACCCGTCCGATCCATATGACGAGCGACATCCCGTCCAGGCACCTGCTTGTCGCCTTCAGCAATCCCAGTGGCGTCCGCGTATACCGTATCAATCCCGATGCGAGCCCCGGTGCGGAGGTGCCTCAGCCGGGTCCGATCGACGCCGGCATTTACGGGCACCAAGTGCGCGTCAGTCCCGACAACCGGATGGCGATCCTCGTCACACGCGGGCACGACCCCGCCGGCGGGAAGCCTGAGGAGGCGGGGGCCCTCAAAGTCTTCGACTACGACGACGGATTGCTTAGCAACGAAGCTTCTATCGCACCGAATGGCGGCTATGGGTTCGGGCCGCGCCATCTCGATTTCCATCCGACGCGGCCCTGGGCCTACGTCTCGCTCGAGCGCCAGAACAAGCTCGACATGTTTGTGATTTCCGGGAACAGGCTTTCTTCTGCTCCCGTGTTCCACAAGGAGACTTTGGCCGAGCCGGGCAACATCCGCGGCCGGCAGGCTGCCGGGACGGTTCATGTGCACCCGAACGGCCGTTTCGTCTATGCCGCCAATCGCGCATCTTCAACCATCGACGTGGGAGGCAAACCCTTCTTTGCGGGCGGCGAAAACACGATTGCTGTGTATGAGATCGACACGGCGACCGGTGAACCGGTTCCGATACAGCACGTCGATACCCGCGGCATCCACTGCCGCACCTTCCACATCGACCCGAGCGGCCGGATGCTGGTCGCGGCACACATCATGGCGTTGCCGGTCCGAGAAGGTTCGGCCATCCGGACCGTGCCGGCGAGCCTGGCGGTATTCCGGATCGATGAAGGCGGCGGGCTCGATTTTATCCGTAAATACGACGTCGATGTCGGCGACAGAACCATGTTCTGGATGGGTATGGTGCCGCTGTAGCGCGGTAGACGGATCGCGCAAGGGAGGCGCGTGTTCTCCTGGCGAGATTGCCCAACGAAGGTGATGAAAGATGACCGGTCGTGCCAGTCCGCACCGGCGTCGGCTGCTCAGCGGGAGCCTCGCCGGCTTCGGCGTCCTGCTATCCGCCTCGAGTTTGACCCCCACGCTGGCGGCTGATCATAGCAAGAAGCGAGGCGAAGAGAAGGAAGTCGGCGCCGTCGAGGATCTGATGCGCGAACATGGCGTGCTGCGGCGCGCGCTGCTCATCTACATCGAGACCGCCCCGAAGCTGCGCGCCGACCCGACTGGCGTCGATCCCGGCGCAATCACCCGAACGGCGAGATTGTTCCGCAGCTTTGGCGAGGACTACCACGAGAGGATGCTCGAGGAGGCCCATATTTTTCCGGCGCTGCGCAAGACTAAGGGCCCGGTAGCGGCGTATGTCGACGTGTTGATCGCGCAGCATAATCGCGGCCGCGAAATAACCGATTACATCCTCTCGGTATCAGGCAAGGGCGGGTTCGGTAGCGGTGATGCCGAACCGCTCGCGCGCGTTTTCGAGACCTTTGTGCGGATGTATCAGAACCACGCGGCACGCGAGGACACGATCATCTTTCCGGCCTGGAAGGATGCCTTGTCGGAGCAGCAGCTCCGTGAGATGGGCGACAGGTTCGAGGAGATCGAGCGCCGTACCTTCGGCAAAGACGGTTTTGAGGATGCCGTCAAAGAGATCGCGCAAATCGAGCAGATTCTCGGCTTCGCCGATCTCGCGCAGTTCACCGCGCCTCCGCCCCCCAAGGCGTAAATCCGGAGAGCGAGGATGGCGCAGGCCGAGACTGCAGCACATCCCCCACAACAGCGCGGTTCGCCATTCGAAGTGTTGCGGGTCTTCCTGCGATTGGGCCTGACCTCGTTTGGTGGGCCGGTCGCGCATCTCGGGTATTTCCGGGCCGAATTTGTCGAGCGGCGCCGCTGGCTCGATGAGGCGGCTTACGCCGACATCGTGGCGCTCTGCCAGTTTCTGCCGGGACCGGCTAGCAGCCAGACTGGGATCAGCATCGGCATTTTGCGCGCCGGTCTTCCCGGTGCGCTGTGCGCTTGGCTCGGCTTCACCACCCCTTCCGTGGTGGCGATGGTGCTCTTCGGTTATGG
>JAFASL010000516.1 GCA_019244535.1 Alphaproteobacteria bacterium | reverse complement strand
TACAGATCGACATTCGCAGCCGCGGCTGGAACGAGGCAATCAGCTTTGCGATGCAGCGCTATGATCTGACGCCCGTGAAGGAGGAAGCTGCCGAGTAATTCCGCCGCGCCATTCGATTGGAGAAGTGCCGATGATCTACGAAGTTCGTACCTACACCCTGCGTCCGGGGACCTTGGCCGAATTCGAGAAGCGTTATGAGAAGCGCCTGCCATTGCGGCTGAAACACTCCAAATTGGGGGCCTTCTGGCACACCGAGTTCGGTCCGCTCAATCAGGTCGTCCACGTCTACCCCTATGACGACCTGCAGCACCGCACGAGAGTGCGCACGGCAATGGCGCAAGACGCCGAGCGCAACGCGCTGCCCGGCGGCCAGGATCTGATCGTCATGCAGGAGGCCGAGATCATGAACCCGGCGCCCTTCATGCGGCCGCTCGGCAGCCGCGATTTCGGCACCGGCAACGTGTACGAGATGCGTACCTATACCTATGCCCCCGGTGACATCCCGAAAGTTCTGGAGGCTTGGGGCAAAGCGATCGAGGCGCGCGAGAGGTTCTCACCCCTCGCCGCCTGCTGGACTAGCGAGCTCGGCGGGCTGAACAAGTTCGTCCACATCTGGGCCTACAAGGACCTCAATGAGCGGGCCCGCGTCCGTGACGAATCCCGCCGGCCCGGCACCGGTTGGCCGCCGCAAGCCGGGGTACGCCCGGTCCGCCAGGAAAACAAGCTGCTGATCCCGGCGTCCTTCTCGCCGGTACGGTAGCCCCTCCTTTTCACATCGCACTGCGGTTCGCCCATCCCGCAGTGCGATGCAGGAGTGAGGTGCGGCGGTCCCGTCCGCCTGTTGCTTGGTGCGCTGGCCCGCGATCCCTTATAGGCGTCGAAAAGGAAATCGCGGGATCATTGGTGCAGCGACAGAAACCGGCGGCGGATGGGTGAGGAAAAAATCAGTTTGGAGCTCCTCAGCACCGTGTTTTGACGTTGACTGCCGAGGTGCACCGCCTTCGCCATCGCTTTGACGGCTTGGAGCGCCGCATGAGATCGCTCTAGAGCATCGGTTCACCGCACTCGAAGGACCGGTTTGGCGCGATCGAACACGGCATCAGCGCGATGGAAGAGCGTTTTGCTGTCCAGGAAGAGCGGATTTCGGCGATGCTCGCGGTAATCCTCTGTGTTGCCGAGCGGCTCGACAAAGCACCGAGATCCCCATCTAGCTAAACCCATCTTCGGATCCGTCATTGCGAACGCAGTGACGCAATCTCGGGCCGCTGAGCGCCGCCGGACCGGATTGCTTCGCCGCGCAGCGCGCTGCGTGTAATAAGTTTCGACTAATCAATCACTCCGCGATGGCCTCTGCGTGGCGCAGGAAACGACGATTGGGGGCGCTGCGCGGGCGCGCAGCCAGGCGCTCATGCGCCAGCGACAATGCGATATCGCGGTGACCGGCGCGGATCGCGGCCTCGGTCAGGGTCCAGTTGACGACATCGCGCTGCGCATGGCTGCCGCCGATCTGACACAGATCGAAACGGACCGGCAGCAGCAGTTCCACCGCCTCGGCCCAGGCGCCGCGATGGAACGCCGTGAGGCCCTCGACGATCGGAATGCCGACGGTGCGGTAGAGGCCGGCCGCTTCCACGCCGTTGGTCGCAGTCCGATGCATCGCCTCGAGCCGCCGCTCGACAAGCGCCTCCTGGCCTGACCGCAATTCGGCCATCGCGGCGTGGATGTCGCCAAAGACGAGACACTTCCCGTCGGCGCGGCCTTGCCACAAATCCGCCAATTCCCGCCAGCGATCGCCGATGTCGCAACCCAATGTGTCGAGGCGCCACAGCAATGCCGATGCGTTGGTGAGGCTGAGCGCGACCGGGCGCTGCGTTGCGCGCATCGGGCCGTCATAAAGCGTGCGCGCCTCCTCGTATTGCCCGAGTTCGAGATGGAACAAGGCTTTGTGCCACCAGATGTGGACCTGGTTCATGTGGCCGGGGGTCGACCACAGCTTCTCACGCGCCGCCATCCAACCGAGCCCGTCCTCCGGGCGCCCGGTCATTTCCATCACATGCGCCACGGTGTGGTGGGGCCAGAAGCTCAGCGGCTCGAGCTCGGCGGCTTCGCGGGATTCAGCCTCGGCGCGGGCATAATCGCCAGCTTCCTCCAACCCAAAGGCATGCATCGCGAGGAGGGTCCCGTAGCCCGGCTGGTCCTTGGACCAGAAGGGCAGGGCCCTCGCCGACCGGTCGCGGACCCAATGAAAGCGTCCGAGAAACCCATCGGTCAGCGCCGCGCCCTGATGCGCGACGAGATCGAACGGGTAATGCATCAGGTGGCGATCGAGCACCGCGACGGCGGCGGCTCGAGCGCCCTCGCATAGATGCGACAAGGCGGCGAGGTGGGCTTGCTCACGCTCGTTCAAATTCAGCGGCCGTGCCGTCTCGACCAAAGCCTTGGCCCGGATCCGGAACTCCGGGTCATTCGCAACGGTGAACACCCAAGCTTTTCCCAGATATGCCATCGGGCAATCGGGCGCTGTCTCGCGCGCGGCATCGAACAGGCCGATGGAGTCGCCATGGACGAGGTTAAATGCCCGCACCGCTCGGTCGTACGTCGCGGCGCCTTCGTGGGTCGCGCCGGAGAGGTGATGTCCTTGGGCGTCCTGGATCATGTCGGCTCCCCGCTCTCGCGAATCCTCACCACCCGGTCTTTCAATAACAGGAGATCTCGATCGAGTTCTGGTCGGGGTCGTCGATATAAATCGACTGGATCGTGCCGATCGCTCCGGCGCGCGGGCCTTCCATCCGGATCGGCACGCCGCACTCTTCGACACGGGCCTTGACCTCGCCCATTGGCGTTTCGGTGATAAAGCAGATATGTGCGGGCATGCGCCTTTCGCCGCTCATCGCCATCGCACCGCCTGCGGCATCGAGATGAATCTTTTGTTGCCCGAAATAGAGCGCGGCCCGGCCTTCGCCCATAGCTTCAGCCTTCATGCCGAGCACACGCTTGTAAAACTCGAGACTGCGGTCGAGATCGGCGACGGTCAGGTTCAGATGGTCAATGCGCTCTATCTTCATGGCGGGCCTCGTCGGGTCTGATGAGGTCCCGAGCTTGCCACAGCGTTGGGGATCGGGCCAGCCAAACCGAGTCTTTTGGTAGGCGCGAAAGGGAATCGAACCCCTGACCTCTCCCATGTAATAGGAGCGCTCTGCCACTGAGCTACGCGCCTGTCGCCGCCGGCCGCGGGTATGGTGGGCGCGACAGGGATTGAACCTGTGACCCCACCCGTGTGAAGGGTGTGCTCTCCCGCTGAGCTACGCGCCCGTCCGAGCCCGGGGCATTTAGCGGGTCGAGCCGCCTGCCTGTCAAGGAGATGCGCGGCGGCGCACAGCGGCAGTTCACGGAGTGAGGCCGAGCCGGTCGAGCGCGCCCGGCAATTCGGAAAAGCGGTCAAGGAGCGCATCGGCGGAGAGTGAAGCGAGGTCGACCCGGGCATAGCCGTAGCGCATCAGCAAAAGCGGCACGGCTGCCGCATGAGCTGCTGCCGCATCGTTCTCGTTATCGCCAATCATCGCGCTCGCCGCGGGGCTGGCGCCCAACTCCGAGATGAGGTTCAAAAGGTGGCCGGGATTCGGTTTGCGGACCCTAAAGCGATCCCCGCCGGCGATCCCCTCGAAGAGCGGCAGCAGACCGACTCCCTGCAATACCGCGATTGTCGCGCGCTGCGGCTTGTTGGTGCAAATTGCGGCGCGATACCCCCGGCGGCGCAAGGTTGCCAGGGTCTCAGCTACGCCGGGATAGGGTCGCGTCAGCTGCGCTGCATTCGCCTCGTAGATTTCGAGAAAGCGCGGCAGCGCCGTCACCGCCTCGGACGGATCGGCGCCGCTCGCGGCGAGGGCGCGCGCGACGAGCGCCGGCACGCCGTCGCCGACCATGCGCTTGACCTGCGGCGATGATAGCGACCGCCGCCCGCGCTCGGAGAGCATTTGGTTGAGCGCTGCGCGCAGGTCCGGTACGCTGTCGACCAGCGTCCCATCAAGGTCAAAAACGAGCAGAAATCCGGACATCAGCAGACAATCTGCTTTGCCGCGTCATCTCGTGCAACGACCTCGAGGCTCTGGTGAGATGCACACAGCGATGCACCTGCAAAGTCTCTGCGGCGTTGATGTATTTTGAAACAATCTGTGTGTTGTAATCTCGGCGGTGCGGGGTAATTGTGCCGCCGCTCATGTGCTCGGTCGTTGATTAATGAGCCAATCAACATTTGCCGCAGTCGTTCTCGCCGCCGGCAGCGGTACTCGGATGAAATCAACCCTTCCAAAGGTCATGCATCCGATTGCCGGCCGACCGATGATCGCCTATCCGCTGGACGCACTAACCCCGCTGACCCCAGCGGCGATGATCGTCGTGGTCGGGCCGCGGATGAGCGAGGTAGCCCGGGTCGTCGCCCCGGTGGAGACCGTCGTGCAGGATCCGGCGCTCGGCACAGGCCACGCGGTGCGGCAAGCGACGCGAGCGTTGAACGGCCGGCTTGCGCCACACGGCGCGATCGAGGACGTCCTCGTGCTCTACGGCGATACCCCATTTCTTGCGACCGAGACATTGTCGCGATTGGTAACCGAGAGGCGCCGCACCGCCGCAGCTGTTCTGGTCGCCGGCATGCGCCCTGTGGACCCGGGCCCTTATGGCCGTTTTGTGCTGGCAGCGGACGGCGCGCTGGAGCGCATCGTCGAAGCTGCCGATGCGAGCCCCGAGGAGCAGGCGATCGGTCTCGTCAATGGTGGGATCATGGTGATCGAGGCGAGCCGGCTCGAGGAATTCCTCGATGCGGTGCGCAGCGACAATGCCAAGGGCGAATTCTACCTGACCGACATTGTCGGGATCGCCCGCCGCAAGGGGTTGTCGTGCCGTGCCGCCGAGCTGCCCGCAGAGGAGCTGATCGGGATCAACACGCGCGCCGAGCTGGCTGAGGCCGAAGCACTGATGCAGCGCCGGCTGCGCCGCGCGGCACTGGATGCGGGAGTGACCCTCATCGCTCCTGAGACCGTCTTCCTCAGCGCCGACACGCGGCTTGGCCGAGATGTCGTCGTCGAGCCGAACGTCATCTTCGGCCTCGGTGTAGAGGTGGGCGAGGGGGCACGGATTCGCTCATTCTCGCACCTCGAAGGCGCCACAGTTGGGGCGGGCGCGATCATCGGCCCATTCGCTCGCTTGCGCCCGGGCGCGATCCTTGAAGAGGAGGTGCATGTCGGCAATTTCGTCGAAGTCAAGGCGGCCCGGCTAGGGGCGGGCGCCAAAGCCAATCACCTCTCTTATATTGGCGACAGTGACGTCGGCGCGCGCACCAACATCGGCGCGGGCACGATCACCTGCAATTACGACGGCTTTAACAAATTCCGCACAATAATCGGCGAGGGCGCGTTTATCGGGTCGAACACCGCGCTGGTGGCGCCAGTCAAGGTCGGCGACGGCGCGATCATCGCCGCCGGCAGTGTCGTCACCCGCGATGTTGCGCCGGACACGTTGTCGATCGCCCGCGGTAAGCAGGTCGACAAGCCTGGGCGCGCGGCAGAGATTCGCGACCGTTTGCGGAGAAAGAACTGATGTGCGGCATCATCGGCATCATCGCCAAGGGCATGGTCGCGCCGGGTCTGCTCGAAGGGCTCCGCCGGCTCGAATACCGCGGCTATGATTCGGCCGGAATCGCTACCCTGGTCGATGGACGCATAGAGTGCCGCCGCGCCGAGGGCAAGCTCGCCAACCTCGCGCGGCGGCTTGACCAGCAGCCGGTACAAGGGGTGATCGGCATCGGGCATACCCGCTGGGCGACGCACGGCCTGCCGACCGAGACCAATGCCCATCCGATCGCGACTAGTCGGGTCGCAGTCGTGCACAACGGCATCATCGAAAATTTTCAGGTACTGCGGTGCGAGCTCGAAGGACTGAGCTACACTTTCCGCAGCGATACCGACACCGAAGCCGTCGCGATCCTCGCGACTCATTTTCTCGAGATGGGATTGTCGCCGAAAGACGCAGTGGCCAGGACCTTAGGCCGGCTCGAAGGCGCCTTTGCGCTGGCGTTCCTGTTTGCCGGCGAGCACGACCTGTTGATCGGCGCGCGCCGCGGCAGTCCGCTCGCGATCGGCTATGGCGACGGCGAGATGTTTTTGGGCTCCGACGCTTTGGCTCTGGCGCCGCTGACCCGCCGCATCACGTATCTCGAGGAAGGCGACTGGGCGGTCATCACGTCGCGCGCAGTACGGGTTTTCGATGCCGCCAATAATGAAATCCAGCGTCCAATCCGCGAATCCACCGCCTCTGGCGCGCTGATAGGCAAAGGCAATTACCGCCACTTCATGCTGAAGGAAATCTTCGAGCAGCCGGCGGTAATCGGCGACACCCTGAACGCGCTGATCAACCCAGCGACCCGCACCGTCCACCTGCCGGAGCTGCCCTTTGCATTGGGCAAGCTGGAGCGGGTTAGTATGATCGCCTGCGGCACCGCGTATCACGCCTGCATCGTCGCCAAATACTGGCTCGAACGGATCGCGCGCATCTCGGTCGAGATCGACATCGCCTCGGAGTTCCGCTACCGCGCGCCAGCAATGCCCAAGGGCGGGACGGCGATTTTCGTCTCGCAATCGGGCGAGACTGCCGACACCCTCGCGGCATTGCGCTATGCCAAGGCGCAGGCGCAGAGGATCATCGCCGTCGTCAACCAGCCCGAAAGCTCGATCGCCCGCGAAGCCAATGTCGTGCTGCCGACCTTGGCCGGCCCGGAAATCGGCGTCGCGTCGACGAAGGCGTTTACGACGCAGCTTGCCGTCCTCGCGTGTTTGACGATCGCGCTTGCGCGCGCACGCGGCGCGATCGATCACGAGCAGGAAGCCGAGCTCGTTGGCGTCATGACGGAGATCCCGTCACGCGCCAGTGAGGTTTTGAACCACGACGAGCGGATTCGCGAGATCGCGACCGAAATCGCCGAAGCACGCGACGTGCTCTATCTGGGCCGCGGCAGCGCCTATCCGCTGGCGCTCGAGGGTGCATTGAAGCTGAAAGAGATCTCGTACATCCATGCCGAGGGCTATGCCGCGGGCGAAATGAAGCACGGGCCGATTGCACTCATCGACGAGAATGTCCCGGTCATCGTGCTGGCGCCGCATGACGATCTTTTTGAAAAGACGCTCGGCAATGTCGAGGAGGTCATGGCGCGCGGCGGCCGCGTCGTGATGATTTCCGACGCGGCCGGGGTCGCCCGCCTCGCTGACCGCCTCGCCTTTGGCATCGCGGTGCCGAATTGCGACCCCTTCGTTGC
>JAFASL010000440.1 GCA_019244535.1 Alphaproteobacteria bacterium | reverse complement strand
TTGCGCGACGATCAACAGGTAGCCCTGATCTTCGTTCGGAATAAAGGCGGTCGGCAGACGGGCAATACCCCAAATACCGCCGACCGCCAGCAAAAGCCCGATCAGCACCATCAGTCCGCTGACGCCCACCATGCGGCCGATCAACCGGGCATAGGCGTTTTCCATCCCACCATAGACGCGTTCGAAGCCGCGAGAAAACCAGCGCGAGAAGAAGTTTCGCTGCTCGAGCGGTTTGGGCGGGCGCAGCCAAAGCGCGCACTGCGTCGGCTTCAACGTCGCCGCGTTGATAGCACTTATCAGCGCGGTCGCTGCTATCACCAGCGCGAATTGTGCGAACATTTGCCCGCTCAGGCCGGGCACAAAAGCCGAGGGCAGAAACACTGCCATCAGTACGAGGGTAATGCCGATGATCGGCCCGAACAGCTCGCCCATTGCCTTGATCGCGGCGTCGTGGCCGGACATGCCCTGCTCAATGTATTTTGACACGCCTTCGACAATGACGATCGCGTCATCGACGACGATGCCGATCGCCAAGATCAGCGCAAACAGAGTCGAGAGGTTCACCGTGTAGCCGAGCGCCGCCATGCCGGCAAAGGCACCGATAATCGTCACTGGGACCGTCGTCGCCGGCACCAGGGTAGCGCGGAAGTTTTGCAGAAAGACGAGGATCACGATCAACACAAGCAGCCCCGCCTGCCACAGGGTCTTGTAGACCTCGTTGATCGAGTTCTGGATGAAAATCGTCGTGTTGAAGGGGATGCCGTAGCGCAGCCCCTGGGGAAACCGGCGGGACAATTCCTGCATTTTCGCCGCAACCGCCGCGGCGACCTTCAACGAATTGGCGTCGGGTGTCTGGTAGATCGCGAGGCCGGCGGCGGGTTTGCCGTCAAGCTTGAAATCCTGAGAATAGGTCTGGGCGCCCATCTCGATACGCGCCACGTCTTTAACGCGGACGAGACGGCCGCCTTGAGCGGTCTGGTCCTTGATGACGATGTCGGCGAACTGACCTGGGTCATTGAAGCGCGACAGGATGTCGATCGTGTATTGAAACTGTTGGTCTTTCGGCGCCGGCGGCATGCCGACCTGACCGGCCGTGACCTCTTGGCTCTGTTGCTGGATCGCGTCGATCACATCCTTTGGCACTAAATCGAACGAGTACAATTTCTGCGGATCCATCCATATCCGCATCGAGTATTGACCCGCACCCATCACGATCACATTGCCGACACCCGGCAGACGCGCCAGCTCATTGACCAGGTTGATCGTCGCGTAGTTCCACATAAAGAGGGAATCGTATTGGCCGTCCGGCGAGTCGAGCGTCACGAATTCGAGTATCGACGGAGATTTCGCGCGGATCGATACCCCCTGGGTCTGCGCCGCCTCCGGCAACTGCGCCATTGCGTTCTGCACCCGGTTCTGTACCAGGACCTGATCAAAATTCGGGTCAGAGCCGATCTCGAACGTCACGGTCAAGGTGTAGGTGCCGTCATAAGCGCTGGTCGACTGCATGTAGAGCATGCCCGGGACCCCATTGATCTGCAGCTCGATTGGCAGGGCAATGGTGTCGAGCACGGTCTGCGCGCTTGCCCCCGGATACCGCGTGGTCACCTGCACCGTCGGCGGCACGACGTTCGGATACTGCGCGACCGGCAGGCGGAACAGGCAAATCGCGCCGATCAGCACCAGCACGATGGCCAGCACATTGGCGAGAACCGGGTGCTCGATAAAGAATTTCGACATCATTGATTGGCACCCGTGGTGATGGCCTCCAGTGAGGTCAGCTTCGGCGTCACCTTGGTGCCGGGGGTGGCACGCCAGAGGTCGCCGACGACGACCCGGTCATCCGGTTTCAGTCCCGACGTGATGACCCGCAGCGTCCCATCGAGCTGGCCCAGCTGCACATAGCGCTGCTCGACCACGTCGTCCTTGCCGACGATCAGCACGTAGCGCCCGCCCTGGTCTTCCTGAAGGGAGCGGTCGGGGACCAGCAGTGCGTTGAGGTCGACTCGCCCCATCGGCAGCCGCATCTTGACAAAAAATCCGGGCAGCAGGGTGCGGTCGGGGTTCGCCAGGATGCCGCGCACCAGCAATGTTCCGGTCGCGGGGTCGATCCCGGGCGAGACATACTCGATCGTTCCTTGCAGCGGATATCCGCTCTGATCCGATAGCGCTACGCCGACGGGAACCTTACGCAGATCCGCAAAGGTGAGTCGGTGCTGGTTCAAATTGGCGCGCACTTTCAGCACCTGCTGTTCGCTCAGATTGGCGACGACATAGATCGGGTCGAGCTGGGTAATCTCAGCGAGGGCGGTCTGCTGCCCCCCGCCTCCGACCACGTTGCCCGGATCTACCAGGTGCTTGCCGACAATCCCGTCAAACGGCGCCCTGACTTCGGTGTAGCTCAAATTCAGCTTGGCCAGCGCCAGCTGCGCCTGCGCATTGAGCAGCGACGCCTCCGCGCTGGCCTTCTCGAAATTCCAATGATCGACCTCGGTCTGCGTCGCCGCGTCCTGCTTGACCAGCTTCGTATAGCGGACGAGCTCTGTTTTGGCATAGGTGAGAGAGGCCTGGGCGGTAAGCAGCTGGGCCTGCGCCTGCTGCAGCTGATTCTTGTACTGGTCCTGCTGGATCGTGAACAGCACATCGCCCTTCTTGACGAACTGGCCATCTTCGTAATGGATCTTATCGAGATATCCCTCGACGCGCGCGATCAGCTTGACCGCATTTACCGACGCCGCGTTGCCCTCGATTTCCAGATAATCTTTGACGCTCTGCACGCGCGGCGTCACCACGGGAACCGGCTGCGCCGCCGGCGGCGAGAACTGCGCCGGCGTCGGCGCGGCAGCGGGCGGAGCTGGAGGTATCCGGGGCTCCGCCGCGGCGGCCGCGTCGAACGGCTGATGACGGATTCTCACGACCTCGTAACCGGCAGCGGCCGCGGCCATCAACGCCAGCGCAACAAAAAGGTCCGCCCGACGCCACCCCACGATTGCAGATGGTATTTTCACGATAACCTCACCATTCCGGCGGCCGCGGGCTGGAGCTCACATCGGCCGGTATCGGAAGCTCCGGCGCCGAAGGCTGCGGCGTGCCCGGAGCCGGCAGCAGATCGCCCCAATTAGTGCGGTTGCGCATCCCCTCAGCCGTCGCGGGCGGCACGAATTCGTTATCGGCGCGGATCTGCCAACCGCCCCCCAAAGCTTCGTAAAGCGAGGCCAACCCGCTCGACACATTTCCCTCAGCCATCGCCAGGTTGTTCTGTGCCGTGTAGAGGTTTTGCTCGGCGGTTAGCACGGTCGTAAAATCCCTGGTGCCCAAATTATACTGCAGAAATGCGAGGCCGAGGGCGGCATTCGCCGCGGCGACGCTCTCGCGCAGATAATCGACCTGCTCGCGCCCTTGCAGAAAGCTGGTCAGTCCGTTTTCGACCTGCTGCTGCGCCTGGAGCACGGTGTTTTGATAATTGACCAGGAGCGTTTGTAACGCGGCGTCCTCGACGCGGACCTGATTGGTGATCTGGCCATAATTGAGGATGTTCCATTGGAACGCCGGCCCGAACGCGAAAGTGATGGCCCTTCCTTCGAAGACGCGCTTCAGCTTATCGCGACCGATGTTGCTGGCGGCTGTGCCAAAGGTCCCGGTCAGGCTGAAGGCGGGATAGAGGTTTGCCTCGGCGATGCCGATTTGCGCGCCTTGCGCCATTGCGGCCAGCTCGGCGGCGCGGATATCAGGCCGCCGGCGGACAAGATCGGCCGGAATGCCGACTGCGACGGTCTTTGGCGGGACCGGAATCCCGCTGGATCCGGCCAGCAGCGGCTCCATCGGCTGCGGCGGCATGCCGAGCAGGACGGCCAGTGCATTAAAGCCCTGATTCAACTGGATGGTCAGCTGCGGGATCGTCGACTCGGTCTGCGCCAGGACGTTCTCGGCTTGGTAGACATCGAGCTTGGTCGCGGTGCCGCCGTGATACTTGGCCTCTGCGATCGCCAGCGCCTTTTTCTGCTTGACGATGTTATCGCGCGCGATCGCGATCTGGGTCTGCAATGTGCGGATGCCGATATATGTCGTGGCGACATCGCCGAGCAACGTGGCCAGCACGTAATCGTAATTGGCGATCGAGGCGAGATAGGACGCATCGGCTGACTCGATCGCGCGACGGAATTTGCCCCAAAAGTCCAATTCCCAATTGACGGTGAGACCGAGCGCGTCGCGCCAGAAGTTTCGGGTGACGCTTGTTGGAAACCTCGTCGTGTCGGCATGGCTCGGCCGGATGTAGGTGAGCTCACCCGTGCCCTGCTGCACTTGGGGGTAGAACTCGCCGACCGCGACACCCAGTTGAGCGCGGGCCTGGAGGACCTGAGTTCCAGCACTGACCAAAGTAAGGTTTTGGTTGTAGGCGGTTTCGATCAGCCGATCGAGCACCGGGTCATGGAAAACTTTCCACCAATCGCGGTATTCCTGATTACGGGTGTCGACCGACGGCTCGCCGGCCTCCAGCCACTTTTCGGCAACCGGGGCCGAGGGCGAGGAAAAATCAGGGCCGACGAGACAGCCGGCGCAGCAAAACGGCAACAAGAAACCCAGCCATCTGCGGTATCGCACAGCCGGCGCGAAAGACTTCCGCCGAGCGGAGCCCCAGAGAAACATTCACCCCCCGGTGCACCAGAACAGTCATCAATCTGTTTTGGCCGTAGCACCTTTTCGCCGCAGCATCGTTTAGCTGTCGGAGAATTCAGGTGCAAGCCTGGATATTACTAGGTCAAGCGCCCGGCCCTTCCAGCACAATCTCGATCCGGCGGTTCTGAGCCCGGCCTCCCGGCGTGTCGTTCGGCGCGACTGGGTGGGTCTCGCCAAACCCCTTGGCCGATAAAATGTTGCGATTGAGACCCTGCGTCTCGAGAAATGCGACGACGGTCGCGGCCCGGCGCGAAGACAGATCGAGATTGTCGGCAATTCCGGCGCGCTGCAATGCTGGA
>JAFASL010000275.1 GCA_019244535.1 Alphaproteobacteria bacterium | reverse complement strand
CGCCGCATGCCCACGCCCGGATCAAGTCGATCAAGACCGACAAGGCGCTTGCCTTGCCGAGCGTCAAGGCGGTCGTGACGGCGGACGACTTCCCGGAAATCGCCAACGAGGAGGCCTTCGTCGGCGAAGGGCCAATGAATTTCCGCGACCTGTCGCGCAACTGCCTGGCGCGCGGCAAGGTGCTTTACGACGGGCACGCCGTGGCTGCGGTCGCGGCGACGTCGCCGGCGATCGCCGAGGAAGCGGTCGACCTGATCGAGGTCGAGTACGAGGTGTTGCCGCATGTCATGGATGTCGAGGCGGCGATGGCACCAGATGCGCCGTTGCTGCACGACGACATCTTTACCGCGGGGGTGGAACCCAAGCCGGCCAAGCCGTCAAACGTCTCCAAAATGGTTCGCTTTGCGAAGGGCGACGTCGAGGCCGGGTTTGCCGAAGCCGACATCATCATCGAGCGGCGCTACACGACAAAGCCGGTGCACCAGGCCTATATCGAGCCGCACGCCTGTGTCGTCTCGGTGGCGCCGGATGGGCAGACCACGATCTGGAGCTCGAGCCAGGGCCAGTTCATGGTCCGCGCCTACACCTCGCGGATCGCCGGCGCCGAGGATAATGCGAGCATTCGCGCGATCCCCGCCGAGATCGGCGGCGGCTTTGGCGGCAAGACGATCATCTATCTCGAACCGGTCGCTTATGTGCTATCGAAGAAATCGGGCCGGCCGGTCAAAATCGTGATGAGCCGCGAAGAGGTATTCCGGGCGACCGGGCCGACCTCGGGCGCCGTCGTCGAAGTCAAAATGGGCGCCAAAAGGGACGGGCGGATCACCGCCGCCAGGGCCGTGCTCAAATATCAGTCAGGGGCGTTTCCGGGTTCCCCGGTTCAGCAGGGCTGCATCTGCGGACTTGCTGTTTACGACCTACCCAATGCCGAGGCGATCGGCTACGACGTTCTGAGCAATCGCCCGAAGGTCGCCGCCTACCGGGCCCCGGGTGCGCCGATCGGTTCGTTTGGGGTCGAGAGCTGCATCGACGAACTGGCCCGCGAGCTCGGCATCGACCCGCTCAGAATGCGCGAGATCAACGGCGCCAAAGACGGCACCAAGGCAACGCACGGGCCGACCTGGAACAACATCGGCTACATGAAGACGGTCGAGGCCGCGAAAGCCCACCCGCAGCTGAGCTTCCCGCTCGGACCCAACCAGGGGCGCGGCATCGCCTCGGGCTACTGGCACAATGCCGGCGGTGAGTCGAGTGCCGCCTGCCACATCAACGAAGACGGCACGGTGACGGTCACCGAAGGCCACCCCGATATCGGCGGCTCGCGCGCCTCGATGGCCATGATGGTGGCCGAGGTACTCGGCATTGCGTTCGAACGGGTCCGTCCGGTCGTTGGCGATACGACCTCGATCGGCTTCAGCGCCTCGACCGGCGGCAGCCGGGTCACCTTCGCCGGCGGCATGGCGGTAACCCAGGCGACGCAGAAGGTCGTCGAGGAGTTGAAAAAGCGTGCCGCGATCATGTGGGACATCAGCCCCGAGGCGGTCGAGTGGCGGGACGGCAAGGCCTTTCCCGCAGGCGCCAACGCCGGAAGTTTCGAGCCGGTCGACTTGGCGGCGATCGCTGCCAAGGCCGCACGCACCGGCGGCCCGATCAGCGCCGAGGTGCAGATCAACGCTCAGGGCCAGGCGCCGGGCTTCACGACTCATATCTGCGATGTCGAGGTCGACAAGGAGACCGGGCACGTCAAGATCCTGCGCTATACTGCGATCCAGGATGTCGGCCGGGCGATCCACCCCTCCTATGTCGAGGGCCAGATGCAGGGCGGGGTCGCGCAGGGGGTTGGCTGGGCGCTGAGCGAGGAATACATCTACGACAAGGATGGGCGGCTCGAAAACCCAGGCTTCCTCGATTATCGCGTGCCGGTGGCCTCAGATATGCCGATGATCGACACTGTCATGATCGAGGTTCCGAACCCGCGCCATCCGTTCGGCGCGCGAGGCTGCGGTGAGGTCCCGATCGTGCCGCCGATGGCGGCCGTCGCAAACGCGATTGCCGACGCCACGGGCATCCGGCTGCGCGACCTGCCGATGTCGCCGCCGCGGCTGCGCGCTGCGCTCGACGCCACGGAGCCGATGCGCGCCGCGGCGGAATAAAGAGGGTCATTGCGAGGAGCGAAGCGACGAAGCAATCTCGATTCGGCGAGCGGGACTGCCGAGATTGCTTCGCTGCGCTCGCGATGACATCGCGAAATCCTGCCCGGCATGCGCTTCGGCCAGGGCGACGATTAGAGCGGGAGTGAAGTTCGTATGACATATATGCCGAAGGAATTGCAGAAAGTCGTCGGAACCCGTCCAATCCGGCCTGATGGCGTCGACAAGGTCACCGGGCGCGCCAATTTCGGCGCCGATATGGTGATGCCCGGCATGCTGTGGGGCAAGGTGAAGCGTAGCCCGCACGCCCACGCGCGGATCATGTCGATCAATGTCGACAAGGCGCTCAAATTGCCTGGTGTCAAAGCTATCGTGACCTCGGACGATTTCCCGCCGATCGCTTCCGAAGAAGCCTTCGTCGGCGAAGGACCGATGAACTTCCGCGACCTGTCGCGCAACTGTCTAGCCCGCGACAAGGTGCTTTATGACGGCCATGCGGTCGCCGCTGTCGCGGCGATCTCGCCTGCGATCGCGGAGGAGGCCTGCGAGCTGATCGAGGTCGAATACCACGTTTTGCCCTACGTCATCGACGTGGAGGAGGCGATGAAGCCGAACGCGCCTCTGCTGCATGACGATCTGTTCACGCAGGGGGTTGAACCAAAGCCGAATCACCCGTCGAACATCGCCAAGGTCGTCGCGTTCACAAAGGGCGATGTGGAGGCCGGGTTCCGCGATGCGGAGGTCATCATCGAGCGGCGCTATTCAAACGCGCCGGTGCACCAAGCCTATATCGAGCCGCATGCCTGTGTCGTCTCGGCCGCCGCCGACGGCCAGTGCACGATCTGGAGCTCGAGCCAGGGTCAGTTCATGGTCCGCGCCTATTGCGCGAAACTGCTCGGCATCGATATTTCCGACATCCGCGCGATACCCGCGGAGATCGGCGGCGGCTTCGGCGGTAAGACATTGGTCTACCTCGAACCGGTGGCCTTGGCGCTCGCGAAAAAAACGGGCCGGCCGGTCAAGATGGTGATGAGCCGCGAGGAAGTCTTCCGCGGCACGGGACCCGCGGCGGGTGCGGTAGTCGAAGTCAAGCTCGGCGCCAAGAAGGACGGCCGCCTCAGCGCCGGCGAGGTCGTGCTCAAATACCAGGCCGGCGCCTTCCCGGGCTCGCCGGTCGGGCCGGGCTGCATGTGCGCCTTTGCGATGTATGACATCCCGAACGCCAAGGTCACCGGCTACGATGTCGTCAGCAACCGCCCAAAGGTTGCGGCCTATCGCGCCCCCGGCGCCCCGAACTCGTCCTACGGTGTCGAGAGCTGTCTCGACGAACTGGCCGACCAGCTCGGGATCGACCCGCTCGCCTTGCGCGAGAAGAACGCCGCCAAGGACGGCATCAAGGCGGTGCATGGGCCCACCTGGCAGAACATCGGCTACGCGCAGACCGTCGAAGCCGCCAAGAATCACCCGCATCTGAAGGAGAAGCTTGGCCCCAACCAGGGCCGCGGCATCGCCTCCGGCTTTTGGTTCAACATCGGCGGGGAGTCGAGCGCGGCCTGCCACATCAACGAGGACGGTACGGCCGTCGTCGCGGTCGGCAACCCGGATATCGGCGGCTCGCGCGCTTCGATCGGGATGATGGCGGCCGAAATCCTCGGCATCCCGGTAGAGCGCGTCCGCCCGATCGTCGCCGACACCAGCTCGATCGGTTTCTCGTTCCTGACCGGCGGCAGCCGTGTCACCTTCGCGACCGGCATGGCCGCGACGCAGGCTGCCGAGAAGGTCGTCGAGGAGATGAAGAAGCGCGCTGCGATGATGTGGGACATCAGCCCCGACGCTGTGGAATGGAAGGACGGCAAGGCTTATCCCGCCGGGCCCAACGCGGGCAGCTTCGAGCCGTTGCCGCTGGCCGAAATCGCGCTTAAATCGGGCCGCACCGGCGGGCCGATCACCGCCGAGGTATCGATCAACGCGCAGGGCGCCAGCGGCGGCTGGGCGACGCATATCTGCGATGTCGAGGTCGACAAGGAGACGGGGCAGGTCAAGATCCTGCGCTACACCGCGATCCAGGACGTCGGCCGCGCGATCCATCCGTCTTATGTCGAGGGCCAGATCCAGGGCGGCGTGACCCAGGGTGTCGGTTGGGCACTCAACGAGGAATACGTCTACGACAAGGACGGCCGGCTGGAAAACCCGGGCTTCCTCGACTACCGCGTGCCGGTCGCCTCCGATTTGCCGATGATCGATACGGTGATCATCGAGGTGCCCAACCCGCGCCATCCGTTCGGCGCCAAAGGCGTCGGCGAGGTGCCGATCGTGCCGCCGATGGCCGCCGTTGCCAACGCCATCGCCGACGCGATCGGGGTGCGCATTCGCGACCTGCCGATGTCGCCGCCGCGGCTGCGCGCCGCAATCGATGCGCAGGAGCCGCTGCCCAAGGCCGCGGAATAACAGTGCCCCGCGTCCACTTCTCGGGCCAAGCCGCCCGCCGGTTCACCGGCGGGCAGACCGAGCTCGAGGTGGAAGCGAACAATTTCCGCCGAATGGTTCTGGAGCTCGACCGCCGCTTCCCCGGCCTCGGGCGCCAAATCGAGGAGAGCATGGCGGTGGCGATCGACGGCGAAATCTTTCAGGACGCCTATCTCGCCCCGCTCCACCCCGACAGCGAAATCTATCTGATCCCAAAAATCGGCGGCGGCTAAGCTGCTCGGATAATCGCGCCGCTAGACCAGTTAACCGTTTGCTAAAAGACAAAACGTGTGCGGTCGGCTGAGGAATCTAGCCTTCGCCGCGTATGCCTTGCCTTAATTCTAAGACGGGCTCTTT
>JAFASL010000296.1 GCA_019244535.1 Alphaproteobacteria bacterium | reverse complement strand
GAAGTTTCGCCGAGGTTGGCGCCTGCAGCGGCGTTCTCCTGGGATCGGCCCTCAGTGCGCTGGTGACGAGCGTGCTCGACCGGGCGATGCTGGACAGCTGGGGCTGGCGAATCCCATTTCTGATCGGGGTCACGGTCGGCATCGTCGGCCTTTATATTCGTCGACATGCGATCGAGGAGAGTGCGCCACAAAGCAGGCAGCAAAAAACTACTTCGCCGATCCGCGAGGCCTTCACCGAATGGCGCACAATTCTCCGCCTCATCGGGCTGGGCGCGGTCGGCGCGGTGGGCTTCTACATGTCCTTTGTTTATGTAACGACTTATCTCCGGCAAATCGACCACATCGCGCAATCGACGGCGCTCGACATCAACACGTTTTTGATGGCTGTGCTGTTGCTGCTGTTGGCGGCCGTCGGCGCATTGTCCGATCGCTGTGGCCGGAAGCCGGTTTTACTCGTCGCGACGGGCGGCATGTTGTTGATGGCGTGGCCGCTTTTCTGGATGCTGCATCACAGCGCTCCCTTCGTGATCCTTCTCGGGCAGATCGGGTTTGCTGTCCTGAGCGCATGTTTCTGGGGCACCATCCCAGCCACGATGGTCGAGTTGGTGCCCGAGCGAGTACGCTGCACCGTGCTGTCGCTCGGCTACAACACGGGCATGGCGATCCTGGGCGGGCTGACGCCAATGCTCGCCGTCTACGGGATCAAGCGTAGCCAATACGACCTTTCGCCGGCCTTTCTGCTGATGGCCGCGGCTGCGGTTTCCGTTGTCGTGATCATCGGTCTGAGGGAGACCTATAAAATGCCACTGCCGGGCATTGCTGCAGCGCCGGCTGAGGCTGCTTGAGCGCTCGCCGCCATTCATCCGCTGAAAATCAACCGGATCTGGGCCTTCTCGCCGCCGGTGCGCGCCTCCATCCGGTCCGGATAAACGCCGGTCAAAAAATCGGCCAATCCGTAAGAAAAGGACTCCTCTTCCAAAAAGAAGTGCTTTCTAACGCCGACGTTGGGCAGTGACAGCAGCGCCCCCTGGTAACGGACCGCGATCATCAGGTCGAAATCGCTATAGGTCATGGTCAACGAAGGCGAGCCGACAATGAGGTCGGCATCGGCAAGGTGCTGCATGACCTGCTCGGTCGAACCGACGGCCCGATCAATGACGTCCGAGGGGATCGACCACACCCTGCCGCGCGCCCGCAAGAGCCTCTCGATTTCGGCTGCCGTCATGTCCGAATCCTCGAATTCGAATGTTGCACTGCGGGTCGCGCCGATGCGGAAGACGAAATTGAGCAAAAAGGTCGAGAGGACTCCGACCGACATCATGCTGCCGGTAAACTGATGCAGCAGCGGCGCGCCCAACTTGAAATAAGCCGGAAATATCTCCCTCGAGAGCCCCAGCAACAGCGACACGCCGACGACATAAGTAGCTCGGCTGTCGATGCTCCGCGAGACGATGATCTGAATGCCTCCTCTTCGGCTGACTCCTGCCGCACGAGCGACAGCTCGAACTTGCTGGGCCGCAGAACCGGCAGCACGGCCGGCCCTTCGCCCTTGAATATCCGGCCGGCATAGCTCCAGCGTCGTTGCGATAGCCGCGGGCGCTGCGGCTCGGCGTCGATCCCCACGCAGCGGAACTGATGGTTCGCAGACTCTCTTCGCTGGAGGGAAGTGGATTCGAACCACCGGTTCCGGCATGCGCGCGACGAAACCGATGGCTCGCGGTGTCTCGGCTGGAGGAAAGCGGATGCGAGCTGTCGGTCCCGATCCGAGGCAGCAACCGGCTCACTTGACCGCAGCCGCCTCGATTTCGGCTTTTCTCTTGTCCTGCTGCTCGGCCTGCCATTCCATGGAGCCAACGGCGTATACGGTTTTCGGGGGCTCCGATGTGGGTTGCCCCGTGTACTCCTCCGCCTTCCGGCGCAGCCATTCGTAATAGCCCGCGTTCTTTAGTTGATGGTTGAGCATCTCCAGGGCACCGCTGCACGCGTCGACCTCGTCGTCATGGGCGAGCTCGGGGAAGCCTTCGAGGACGCGGAACAGCTCCTCGTTCCACGCGCCGCGCCGGATCTTGACATTGCCGGCGCGGCACTGCGAGCTGAACGGCCCGAAGCGGGTCAGCTTGTCACCACTCTCCGGGGCCGCGGTCACAGTGAAATTGCTGAGCACGCGTACCAGGTGCTGCGCCTGGCTCTTGCCGGCCTG
>JAFASL010000255.1 GCA_019244535.1 Alphaproteobacteria bacterium | reverse complement strand
AAGACGCGCTCGACGAGCCCGGCAAAGGCGATCGTAGTACGATCTTCCAGGTATCCGCCAATGATTTGCACGCCGATCGGGAGACCGTTTCCGCTTCGACCATTCGGCATTGTCGTCGCCGGCAGCCCGTTCAGTATAGCGATGGCGGCCCAAGCCATTTGGTCGTTATAGGGGATTTTGGTGCCATCGATATCGAGCTGACGGCTGCGCTGCGGAGTATGGTCGTGCGGGAAGGCCAGGCTCGGCATCGGTGGACACAGCACGATATCGATCTCCTGAAAGAGGTCGAACCACTGGCCCCGCAATGTTGCGCGCACGCGGCTCGCGCGGATCCATTCCGAGTGATTGGCACTGATACCGCGCAACCGGTATGCGGCGAGACTTTGATCTTCGGGTGACAGAGCTTTGGCGGCAGCGTCAATTCGTGCACGGTCATCCGGCGATAAATCCAGGCTGTACACTGCCGCTAGCAGTTCGCCATAGGTGCGGGTTGTTCGCGCCAGGTCGGGCAGCTTCGGGCTCTCTCGCAATACTCGGCAGCCAAGGTTCGCGAGACGATCAGCGAGCCCGTTCAGTGCGCTCTTTATGCTGTCCGCGGTCGGGCAAAGCGGATGCGTGTCGATCACCAGCACCCGAAAATCAATCAGCTTTTCGTGCCGCGGCGGCGGCAATGCGAGCTTGTAGCCGACCCCCTCCATCAGGTCGTCCGGACCGGCCAAAACCTCCAGTTCGAGGGCAAGATCGGCGGCGGTGCGCGCCATCGGTCCGTAAACGGACAGGTCGCCACGCACCGGAACGTCTGGTATCTGAGGCGGGCCGGAGCCGCGCTGAGGCACCAGATCGAGGGTTGGCTTATGAGAAAATACGCCGCAAAAATGTGCCGGCGCTCGCAGCGAGCCACCTATGTCCGAGCCTAGTTCCAGCGGCACGAAACCAGCGGCCAGCGCCGCTGCCGAGCCCCCGGACGACCCACCAGGGGTGCGCGACAGGTCCCAGGGATTATTGGTGGTGCCGTAGACCTCGTTGAAGCTTTGCCAGTCCGATAAGTTCAAGGGCACATTAGTCTTGCCAAGTATAACGGCACCGGCCGCCTTGAGCCGCTGGACCACCAGGGCGTCGTTCTGCGCTTTCCAATTTTTGTACTTTGGGTCGCCGCGGGTAGTCGCCAGGCCGGCAACGGCGTAGTGTTCCTTCACGGTCATTGGCACACCAAGCAGTGCCCGGCTCTCGCCCTTCGCTAAAGCGGCGTCGGCCGCATCCGCGGCGCTGTGTGCCCGCTCGAAATCTCGCACGACCACCGCGTTGATCTTCGGGTCGAGCGCCTCGATACGTGATATCGCGCTATTGACCAGCTCGCGCGAGGACACCCGCCGACCGGTAATCCTCTTCACCAGATCGCGGGCCGAACTGTAGGCTAGTTCTCCTGAGCCAGCGTCCGTGTCCCGCGCCATGGCGGCAACCGGCAACAATGTGGCCGGGGTGGCCGCGGCCGCCATACCAGCCATAAATGACCGCCGACTTGTTTGGATTACCATCCGTTCCTCCCGATTCGGAGCCAGCATTGCGCGAAGCGGCGCTGCTTAGTTCTCGCGGCTCTATTCTATATTCGATGAACGTCAAAATAAATCTACATGAGAGCTGGCGTGCAGCTGACCTCCATAAAAACCCTGCGTCGCCCTCGCAGGATCGGATTGACCGCACGCCAATGCCTGGCCGAGCTTTAACGCAGTCGCGGAGCCCGTGTCGGAGCAGCGGCGCCAGTTCGGGCAGGTAGGATAAGCCGACCGGATCGCGCCGAACCCGGACTTTGGCGCTCTCATCCCGGAACGGGCAGAGTTCGGCCCCCTAGCCGACTGTTAGCCGATTGCATCAGACTGGCAGACAGGCGAATTTCAGGATGGCCCGTCTAAATCCTTGCGGATACTCCGGGCATCAAATCTGGCCGAGATTTGCTGCGGATAGAAAATCACTCGCGTCTTGCGCAAAAGGGGCGCTCCTGGCCTCGAAAGCTGGGAATCTGGTGAACGTCGGCTAATTCGGAGTAGAATATGTTCTAGGAAGATGGCACTTTCTGGGAACGATCGAGAGACTCTTACGGCTTTGAAACGAACGCCTCGGGCCGAACAGAAGGAATTCTGAAAAGCGCCCCGGGTGAAACTGCGCAGCGCCACCCTCGAAGTTTCGAGCGCGGCGAGCGAGTACGCGGCCGAGTGCCGACGCCCGTGTTCGCTGTAAACGGGACCGTGACCTCGGCGGTTTCGATAGAGGGAGGAAATGCATGAGACAATTTAAGTGGTTGCTGCTGCTGGCGGTGGCTGCCGGCGGCCCGAGCCCAGCGTCCGCGCAAGAGCTGCGGTCGGTGACGAACCCCGAACAACTCGGCTTTTCCGCGGCGCGGCTGCAGCACCTGACTGACACCTATCAGGGTTATGTCGATCGCGGTGAGTTGCCGGGAGCGGTGCTGCTGATCGCGCGCG
>JAFASL010000204.1 GCA_019244535.1 Alphaproteobacteria bacterium | reverse complement strand
TGAGCTGCCGAACTATCGAGAGGACCGCGCGCGGCGGAAAATGACACGCAAGCAAGTGGGAATCTGATGCGGTCTTTAGTTTGGTAGCGCGACTTCTCACGTTTCCAGAGTTGCGGCAATCAGTAGTAAGACGCCGAAAGCGTAACTCTCACGGGCATCGTGGGGAGAATTGCTCGAGTCACTTCCCGATCCCGGCCCTGACCTGTCATTTCGGCGCCTTTCCCGAGAAGCGTAACCGCTGCGAGTTCCCCACCTAGCGGCTCGGAGGCGCAGACCGGCAGTCTGCGAGCTTGGGACCGGTCTGTCGGAGGGTAGGAATGGGAAGTGCGAATGATAGTGCCATGCATCAGCACAGGCACGAAGGCGGCGAGTATCGCCGGATCGAGCTGATCACGGGCACTCCGCGGCGCCGACGATGGACCGCCGCGGAGAAGGCGGCGATGGTTGCTGAGAGTCTGCAGCCGGGAGTGAACGTCTCGGACTTGGCGCGCTTGCACGGCATTAATCGCGGTCTGCTGCAAACGTGGCGGCGGACCGCGCTGCGTGGTGGGAGCGCTGGTGGCGAAGCATTCGTGCCGGTTCGTATCGCGGAGAAATCGACGCAGGCTGCGGCTTTGCCGGATGACGGCAGGGCGGCGAGCGCCACGACCGGTTTGGCCACTGGGCCAGCGGTTGGGACGATCGAGATTGAAAGAGGTGGCTTACGCATTCGGTTCTCGGGTTCGGTCGATGCGGGAGCGCTCGGCATGGTGCTCGCGCATGTCGGACGGCGGGCGTGATCTTGGGGGTTCCGTCGCGCCCTGGGTTGCGGATCATGGTGGCGGCGAAGCCGGTTGATTTTCGCAAGGGCATGGACACGCTGGCAGCGTTGGTGATGCAGGCGCTGTCGTGCGATCCGTTTGCCGGCGACGTCTTTATCTTCCGTTCGAAGCGATCGGACCGGCTGAAACTGCTTGTGTGGGATGGCTCCGGGCTGTGCTTGGTGACCAAGCGGCTGGAGAGCGGCGGGTTCGCCTGGCCGCCGGTGCAAGATGGCGCCGTGACGCTGACCGCGACGCAACTCCGCATGCTATTCACGGGAATGAATTGGACGCAGCTCGGCGTGCGTGCGATTGCGGGGCCGGCCAAATAAAATTGCGGCGTTGCGTGCGCGGCTCTGGCGAAACGGCTGTGCCGTTCGGTACCGTCGGGCTGTGTCCGACATCGCTTCATTGCCGCGCGACCCCGACATTTTGATCGGGATCATCGCTGATCTGCGCGGCGAGAACGACAAACTGCGGGCGATGGTGGAGACGTTGAAGCGGACGCTGTTTGGCGCGCGGTCGGAAAAGCTTGCCGCCGACGCGGCGCAGTTGCCGCTGGCGCTGGAAGATGTGTCCACGGCGCCGCGCGAACCTGAGCCCGAGCTGGCGACGCGGCCGCGGAGAGCACAATCGCCGAGCTGCAAGCCGGCGCGCAATATCGGCGGCTTGCCCAAGCATTTGCCGCGCCAGGACGTCGTCATCGAACCCGAGGCCGAGGCGTGCCCCTGCTGCCAAGGCGCGCTACATCGGATCGGCGAGGACGTCAGCGAAATGCTCGACATCGTGCCGGCGATCATTCGGGTGAAACAGATCCATCGCCCCCGCTATGGCTGTCGCGCCTGCGAGGGCGCTGTGGTGCAGGCGCCGGCCCCGCCGCGTCCGATCGAAGGCGGACTGCCGACGCCCGCGCTGCTTGCCCATGTCGCCGCCGCGAAGTTCGCCTGGCATCTGCCGTTGAACCGGCAGGCGCAGATGCTGGCCGGGCACGGCATCGACCTTGACCGCTCCACGCTCGTGCGCTGGATCGAACGGGCGGCGTGGTGGCTGGAGCCGCTGTATGCGCTGCTGGTCTCGACGGTGATGTCGGCTCCGAAGGTGTTCTGCGACGGCACGCCGTTGCCGGTCTTGGACCGCACGCGCCGACGGACGCGAATCGCCAGGTTTTGGTGTTACGCCGTCGATGATCGACCATGGCAGGGACCAGCCCCGCCCGTGGTGATCTATTGCTACGCCGAGGACCGGCGCGGGCGCCATGTAAAGGAACATCTCGACGGCTTTCATGGGGTGCTGCAGGTCGACGCCTATGCCGGATATGACGATCTGGCCAAGTCGACTCGACCGGGCGGCGCGATCACGCTCGCCTATTGTCTCGCGCATGCGCGCCGGGAGTTCTTCGAGGTCTACAAGAAGACTAAGGAAGCGGTCGCCTTGGAGGCGCTACGCCGGATCGGCGAGGTCTACGCGATCGAGGCACGGATTCGCGGCCGCACCGCGCAGGAGCGCCTCGCCGTTCGCCAGGTCGAGACCAAACCGCTGATGACGGCGTTGTGGTCGTGGCTGATGGAGCGGCTCGCCGAAATCTCGGCGAAGTCCTCATTGGCGGGAGCGATCCGCTATACGCTGAACCATTGGAAGGGGCTGACGGTCTTCCTCTCCGACGGCCGCGTCGAAGTAGACAACAACACGGTCGAGCG
>JAFASL010000128.1 GCA_019244535.1 Alphaproteobacteria bacterium | reverse complement strand
CGTCGAAGAGGCCGGTGCCGGGGCCGTAGAACGCGCCGTATCTGAGGACGATGCCGTCGATATCCGAGGAAGTTGTTACGGCGTTCTCGAGGTAGCGAATTGCATCGAGCGCTGGGCGCAACTCGCGAGGCGGATTCGAGTCGAGCGGGTCGTCTTCCGATTTGACCGGGCCGCCGACACGCGCATAAGGCTACCCGCAAAAGCTTTGCACCACGATGCGCCGTGTTCCGGCCTGTTTCGCACCCGCCAGCAGATTTTGCAGACCCTCGGTCCGCAAACGATTGGTGCCGACAAAGGACCGCTCAAACCTCCGCAGATCGTTCGCGGCGCTGAGCGAGGTCATCTCGTGCACGATGACATCCGGTTTGGCTCTGGCTACTGCTTCCACGGTCGCAGCTCTGTTCAACGCATCCGCGACCGCGGCTTCCGCTCCGATCCAGCGTATCGTCTCGGCCTTGCCGGCACTCCGTGTGAGGCCCACCACGGAATGAGCGCCCGATATGAGCAGCGGCAGCAGGCGGCTTCCAACCGCGCCGGTTGCGCCAGCCACAAAGACACGCATTTCGTTCGCCTCACTTCACCCCAGTCTCGATTGTCCCGGCCAAAGATCGGAACCCGATCGCCTCCCCGACAGTTGTCGGTCGGTAAGGTGGAGGGGTCGACATGACGGAAAAAACGAAGGTGCTGATCGTCGGAGCGGGTCCCACCGGTTTGGTCATGGCGCACGAACTCGCTCGCGACGGGATCCAATGCCGGCTTATCGACAAGGCGCCGCACCGCGCAATGGAGTCCAGAGCGATCGCGATTCATTCGCGGACGATGGAGAGCTTCGAGCTCATGGGGCTCGCGGATGATTTTCTTGCGGTGGGCCAACGCATTGCCGGCGTCAACCTCTTTGGGGGTAAGGATCCTATCGCCCACGTCGATTTCGGCAGCCTCGAAACGCGCTATCCGGGTGTTTTGGGGGTTCCGCAGGACGAGACCGAACGGCTTCTAGGGCAGCGCGTCGCAAAATTGGGGCTTACCATCGAGCGCAACACGGAGTTGGTTGGGTTGTCGCAGCGCGGCTCCGGGGTCTCCGCTCGACTGCATAAGGGTGGTCTGATCGAGGAGATCGACGCGGATTGGGTTATGGGCTGCGATGGCGCACACAGCGCAGTGCGGGAGCAGCTGGGCATTCCGTTTTCCGGCAGCACCTATCCGGAGCATTTTGTGCTGGCCGACATAAAGCTTGAAGGCGAGGTCGACCACAACCAGGCGCAGGTGTGGCTGGCTGCGGACGGCCCGTTGGCATTCTTCCCGCTTCCCGAGGATCGCTGGCGGTTGATCATCATCAATTCGCCTCCCGACTGGAAGGGCCAGCCCAGCCTCGCGCAATGTCAGCAGCTGCTAAACGAACGCGGCCTGACCCGGCTGCGGCTAGCCGATCCGCGCTGGACAGCGGTGTTCCGCATCCATCGGAGAAAGGCGGGACAATTCCGTCAAGGCCGCGTGTTTCTGCTCGGCGATGCTGCGCACATTCACAGCCCGGTGGGCGGCCAGGGCATGAATATGGGGATTCAGGACGCGTTCAACCTCGCCTGGAAGCTGAGCCTGATCGTCAGAAACATCGGCGATCAGAAGCTGCTCGACAGCTACGAGGCGGAGCGCAAGCCGGTCGACGAGGCGGTAATTCGGCAAACCGATCGAGCAACCCGTCTGGTCTCGCTGCATGGGACAGTCACCCGGTTTATCCGCGACCACATGATGTCGCTGCTCACCCGGCTCCCCGGCTTTGAGGAAAGATTGGGAGAGGGGATATCCGGCATTGCGGTCAATTACCGCCACAGCCCGATCGTTGAGGATCACGCCGGCAGGGCTGGCGGTTTGGCCGCGGGTGATCGGGCCCCCGATGCGCCGGTCACGGCGGCTCGTGGTGGGACGGCGCAGCGGCTTTACGAACTCTTCGCGCAACACCGCCACGTGCTGCTGCTGTTGGGCGATCCGGAAGCGAACATGGCGGCCACTCCGCCGCGATATCCGGAGGAGGTATTTTCGAAGTATCAAATCGTGCCCGCCGGAATATCCGGTGGCGACTATGTCGATCGCGACGGCGTGGTCGCGCGGCGTTACGGCTCGGCGCCCGCGATATATCTGATACGCCCGGACGGCTATGTCGGTTTCCGCGGCGACTGGGATAGCGCCACTAAGCGTCTCCCCAATTACCTCGCGGCATTATTTCCATCGGCCGGTACGGCGTGCTGACCAACATTGCGATGCCTCAAGCCCCTCTCCCCCGGCGGGTGCCCGCTTGGGGGGAGAGGGTTAAAGACTTGAGGGTTAAAGGAGACGGAGCTTCGATATGGGAGCGAACCGTTACGACGGCATCTGGCCCATGAAGTCGCGCTTCCCGATCTCGACGCCGAGACTGCGCAGGATGTTGTAAGCCGTCGTCGTATGGAAATAGAAGTTCGGCATCGCGAAGTGATAGAGGTAGTTCTGCGCGCGGAATTTGCGCTCCTGACCGCCCGCGGTGATCGTAACCTCCCGGTCTTCCTGGCCGTCGAGCTGGTCGGCTTTTAGCCCTTTGAGGAAATCGATCGTCTTGTCGATCCGCGACTTCATCTCCGCATAGCTGTTGTCGATCGCGGGCAGGCTCGGCACCTGGACGCCGGCGGCGCGGCCGGCGCCAAAGGCGTGCTCGCTCGCTTGGCGGACTTGGCGGGCAAGGGTGAACATATCTGGAAAGAGTCGCTCGTTCAGCACGGTGTTCTCTTCCCATTTTTTAGCTGTGGCGTGCGCCTCGGCTTTTTCGATGACGCCCTTGAGGCCGCCGAGTAGTTGCAGAAATACCGGCACCGAGGCGTGATACATCGAGATCGCCATAGAACGGTCCTCCTCATCCAAGATGACGTTTGACGCCGCCGCAATCTTAGCGGCGCGACCGTGGGGCGTGAAGAGGGCGCTCCGGCTCCGGCCGGCGCTGCCGCTGTTGACAGCCTCCAGCCGGGTCGATACCACAACGCTCACCCCAAGCAAAAACTAGGCGGCATGGCGTGAAAGGGAGGAACGGAGCGGGTGCCGCGGCGCCTCTCCTGGAAGTCAGGGACCTGCATACCGAATTTCGCACCGGCGCTGGGATTGTGCCCGCGGTCGACGGCATCTCCTACACGGTCGAGCGCGGCGAGACGGTCGCCATAGTCGGCGAGAGCGGCTCAGGCAAAACCGCCGGGGCACTCTCGATCCTGCGGCTCATCCCGGATCCGCCGGGGCGGGTGACGCGAGGCGAAATCCTGTTTGGCGGCCACGATTTGTTGCGGCTTTCCGACGAGGCGATCCGCCGGGTGCGCGGCGGCGATATCGGCATGATCTTCCAGGAGCCGATGACCTCGCTGAACCCGGTCCTGACGATCGGCCGGCAGATTACCGAGACGCTCGAACAGCACCGCGGCGCGGACCGCGCGGCAGCCCAGAAACGCGCCGTCGAGCTGCTGAGCATGGTCGGCATCGCCGACCCGGCGCGCCGGCTGAAGCAGTACCCGCATCAATTATCGGGCGGCATGCGTCAGCGCATAATGATCGCGATCGCTCTCGCCTGCGAGCCCAAGCTCATCATCGCCGACGAACCGACAACAGCGCTCGACGTGACGATTCAGGCGCAGATCCTCGAATTGATGAAACAGCTGACGCAGCGGCTCGAAGTGGCGCTGATCATCATCACGCACAATCTCGGCGTCGTTGCGCGCTACGCCAACCGGGTCAATGTCATGTACGCCGGCCGCATCGTCGAGAACGGCCCGGCGGCTGAAATATACCACAACCCTCGGCATCCCTACACGATGGCGCTGTTGCGCTCGGTGCCGCGGCTCGACAGGCCGCGCCAGGCGCGGCTCGATCCGGTGGAGGGTCAGCCGCCCGATCTGACCCGGCTCGATGCCGGTTGCTCGTTCCGGCCGCGCTGCCGATTTGCCGTCGAAGCCTGCGCCGTATCGCGACCGGCGCTGCAACCGGCGGCCGGCGGCCAGCACCTCGCGGCGTGTTTCCGCAGCCGCGAGATCGGGATCGAGAGCGCGGGACCGACGCGGCGGCTGGAGCCGGCCGGCAGCCTGGCTAATACCTGATTCATGTTTCGTGGCGAGAGGCGCAGATGAGGATCGGCATTTGGTGGTCGGCGGTGGCCTTGGGCGTGGTCGCGCTCGGGGCCGCGGCCCTGGCGGCGCCGCCCGGCGACGAGGAGGCCCCGGCGAAGCGCGGCGGAACCTTGACCTACGTGATCCCCGATGATGCGCCGCCGAGCTTTGACGGGCATCGCGAGGGCACTTTCGCGACCCTGCATTCGGTGGCGCCGTTCTACAGCATTCTGATCCGCGTCGACCCCGAAAACCCGTCCTCAACAACCGATTTTGTTTGTGACCTGTGCACATCGATGCCGCAGCCGACGGATGGCGGCAAGACCTACACCTTCAAGATCCGCGACGACGTCAAATTTCACGACGGCTCACCACTGACCGCCGCCGATGTCGCGACGAGCTGGCAGATGATCATTCACCCGCCCAAGGGGATGATAAGCGCACGCGAGAGCTGGTATGAGATGGTCGACACGGTCGAGGCTCCCGACCCGTCGACAGTCGTCTTCCACCTCAAATTCCCGACCAGCGCGTTTCTACCGGCGCTCGCCGATCCGTTCACTTTCATCTACAAAAAAGAGATACTCGACAAGGACCCGCGCTGGTACGAAAAGAACATCCTCGGCTCCGGTCCGTTCAAATTCGCCGAATACGACACCGGTCAAGCGATCAAGGGGGTCCGCAACCCAGATTACTTCCGCAAAGGGCTGCCTTACCTCGACGGCTTCAGCGGGATTTATGCCCCGAAGCAGGCGGTCCGGGTTGATGCGATCCGCAGCGACCGCGCCGCAATCGAATTCCGCGGTTTTCCACCCTCGACACGTGACGAACTCAAGCGCGCGCTCGACGGCCAGCTTGCAGTCCAGGAAAGCGACTGGAACTGCGGCAACATGGTGACCCCCAATCACCGGAAAAAGCCGTTCGATGACGCGCGGGTGCGCCGTGCCCTCACTCTTGCCATCGATCGCTGGCACGGCGCGCCGGCGCTCGCCAAGATCGCCAATGTGCGTACTGTCGGCGGCATTGTCTTTCCCGGGTCTCCGCTGGCGGCGACCAAGGAGGAGCTCGAGCAGATTGCCGGCTTCTGGCCCGACATCGAGAAATCGCGCGCCGAAGCCAGGCGCCTGCTAAAGGAAGCCGGAGCCGAGGGGTTGAGCTTCGAGCTTCTGAACCGCAATGTCGACCAGCCTTACAAATATGTCGGCACCTGGCTCGTCGACGAATGGAGCAAGATCGGGCTTCACGTCACGCAGAGAGTCGAGCCGACCGGCCCGGAACTGGATGCCTTGCGCAGCGGCAATTTCGAGGTCGCGCTGGTCGCCAACTGCCACGGCGTGCCAAACCCATTGTTGGATGTCCAGACCTTCCTGCCAAATTACGCCGCGGCATACGGGTATTTCGAGGATCAGGCGGAACTTGATCTCTATGACAAGATGCTGCGCGAGACCGACTTCGCAAAACAGCGCGCCCTGATGCGCCAATTCGAAAAGTATGTCGTCGATGACCAGGCGCACCAGATCTGGGTATTGTGGTGGTACCGGATCATTCCCTACCGCTCGTATGTCAAGGGCTGGAAGATCAGCCCGAGCCACTACATTA
>JAFASL010000043.1 GCA_019244535.1 Alphaproteobacteria bacterium | reverse complement strand
CTCCCAGCGGTCCTTGTAAATGGATTTGAGCTGGGTGAGGTCCTGCAGGATCGGCCAGAGCTTCACGCCGAAGCCGGCGATCTGGCCGGAGGCCTTTTCGATACTGGAAAGGTGATCGAGCACGGCGAATTCATCCATCAGAAAAAGCACAGGATGTGGTGGCTTCGTCGGCTCGCGCTCCATCGCCTCCATAGCCAGATTGATAATGATGCGCAGCCAGCGGCTGTGCGTCGCCATGCGCGCAGCGGGAAGGCAGAGATAAATAGTCGTCGGCTTGCGCTTGAGATTGGCGAGGTGGAAGTCGGATTTGGCGATACAGCGGGCCAGGGCCGGGCTGTCGAGAAAATCCGTTTGCTCGATGGCCGTGGATAATACCCCCGAGCGTTCATTCTCGGCCTTGGCCGCCATGCTGTTAGCCGTCCGCCGGACGACCCCGCCGCAGGCATCGTTTTCCTGCATCACCTGCAGCAACAGTTTGAACCCTTCCGTGTCGAGCGTCAGGAGTTGCCGCAGGCGAAGCAGGTTGCGATTTTCGGGTGGTTCGTCGCTGCAGACTTGCAGGATGAGACCGCGCAGAAAATTCCGCGCGGCGGACGAAAAGTGCCGGCCTGGCCCCTCTTCCTGAATGACGAGTGCCTCGGCTATGAGAGCGGCATCATCAACGGCCGTGTCGGCCGTCGGATTGAGCATAGCCAGGGGGTTAAAGCTGCTGGTCGGGTGGCCCGATACGCCGAATGGATCGAGCACATAGACATCCTGTCCGAGCCCCTGTCTGACGTTTTTGGAGCCTTGGTCGCGGCGGTTCCTGGTCACGCGGGCATTTTCGCCTTTGGGATCAATGGCGAGAATGGAGCCGGGATACTCCAGCAAATTCGGAATGATGGCCGAGACGCCCTTCCCTGCCCGGTTGCCGGCGACGGTCATCATGTGACGGTCGTCGTTGACACCAATCGTCTGTTGGTCGAGGGCGCCCAGAAAAATCTTGCCGGGCTCGTACTTCCAGTGAGGATGACCGCCAATGAATTTCGGGTCAGCCCACACCGCATAGGGCGCGATGTTGTCGCGCAGCTTGCGGCTGGTAATACCTCGGGGAAACTTCGAAATGTCGGGCATTGTATTTAGTTGACCGTTATCGTTCCGGGCCGCGCGATCTGCCGGGATCATTGGTCACGGGCATGTGCTGAGGACTTTCGATATGCCGCTGAAGGGCTTCGCGCAGCTCCTGCCGGCGCTCCCGTCTTTCGCTGTAGAGCTCATAGAAGACCCCCAGCGTACCGTTCTCCTTGTGCCACGCATAAAGCCGCGCCTCAGTTGTCTCAGGGCTTTCCCGGTCCGGCGCTCATAAAGTGGGTAACGGGTTTTCAGCTTTACGTTCCATCGCTATGTCCCGGCTGAAGAGTCATTAAAATCGGCATGCGCGCGCTTCTACCGCTCTAGCTCTTGTGACCGGTTGATGTTCTGGTTCTGATCGCGGGCCTGTCCGCGGTCGGGGTTCTCCAGGTGGCGCCGCAAATTCTCGCGGGCTGCTTCGCGCATCTGCATGCGGTTGGAATTTTCAGATCTCTCAATGTGCTGGTTCAATGCTTCGCGCGATGATTGGCGGCCAGCTTCGCCGGCAACTGCGGGCGGCGATCTGTCCGGGCCACGAGGAGGTATGGGTACTCTGGCGCTTGCCGCTCCCGGTGGCGGCCTGTCTGGACCGTCTGGATGGGTCCCGCGTTCTCTATCGCCTCCGCCGCTGCGGTCATTAGGCCCACCTCGCGACGGTCCACTGTTTTTGCCGGTCACCTCAAGCGCCGTTTCATTGAACTGTCGCTTTAAATCCTCGCGGTCCACCGGTGCTCTCCCGGTATTTTTGATGTGCTGGTCGAGGTCGGCGCGCGCTCTGTTGCGTTCATCAACATGGCGCTGGTGATTGAACCACTCTCGATTGACCTGCGTGTTGTAATAATGGGCCGCTCGATTTTCTGAGACCATGTCGCCATTGCGCTGCAAGCGACCTGGATACTGTGTAATGTCCGGCCGGGTGGGTTCCTGTTCAGGGGCTTTCTCGGATAAATGACGTTCAAGGAGTTCGCGGGCAGTCGGACGAAAGTCACTTCGGTCCAATGCGCTGTACCTCGTGCGGAATCATACACGAGGCGTTGCAGTTATAACTAACGATCCGTACTTTTGTCGTCCCAGGATCGGCCGCCATTTCTGATGATATTGGCGATTTGGTTCTGAGTCTTGGTGCTGCCGGGAAACACTTTGTGCACGAGCGGCCATAGCTGATCGTGAATGTCGGCCAGGTATTGATAGATCGATTTAAAATGATCGGTAGTGCTGTTCACCTCGGATTGAAAATCCTTGGTGAGCTTAGCGGTCGTCGTCGCAG
>JAFASL010000002.1 GCA_019244535.1 Alphaproteobacteria bacterium | reverse complement strand
AAGCTTTGAGCGTGGACGGAACTCGGCCGTTCGCTTGTTCGGGCTACAGCAGGCCGGATAAGGTGACGGGATCGGGTCTCCGCATCGCTCACAAAAACGTCGCGTCACCGCGTTTTCGGCCATGCAACCGGCGCGCCGGCTGGCCAGGCTGGCGCCGAGCTCCCGCTTCAAGCGCTTTTTCTATTTCTGGGCCCTCCCCAACTTGAGCTAACCTGAGCCTAAGCCGCCGATAAGAAAACACCAAGCCGTGATGTTAACATTGAATTCCCGTGTTCGCTTAGCCATCCTTGGTCGCTTTTTTTGCGGCTGAACCGCCAAGACCTGGGAGGGCAGTGATCGAAGCGCTCTCGATCTGGCAGAATGTGATGATCTACTTCGAGCAGCTCGAAAGACACCTGCTCGATGAGATCCTTGTTTTTGCCAACCTCATCCAAATCCCCGCCGTGATCCTGACCGGGGGTGTGGCTTGGCTTGTTTGCCGACCGATACGGGGCTGGGCCGTGGCCTGGGTCCGGCGGGTTCCGGAGGGTCATCATCTCGACTGGATCGTGCACCACCGGTCGTGGGTGACGGATCGTTTGGTGCCGCTGATCACGCCGACGGCGTGGGCCATCGGGCTGTGGATTTCGGTCGTGGTCGCCCAGCGTGCGGGCTGGCCTCACCTAGTTACGCAGACGGCCGTCAGCTTGTTGGTTGCATGGCTGGTGATCCGCTTGGCTGCGGCTCTCGTTCCTTACGCCGCGCTGGCGCGGCTCATCGCGGTGCTCGCCTGGGTGGTGGCGGCACTCAACATCGTGCATCTGCTCGGTCCGACGCTGGACTTCCTCGACAGCGTCGCGATCGTCGTGGGCGGGCTCAGGGTCTCCATCCTGACTGTTGTGCGCGGCGTGCTCTCGCTTGCAATGCTGCTGTGGGCCGCGACCGTCGCCTCCAACCTGTTCGAGCGCCGCATCACGCGCTTTTCCGAGATCACGCCGCGTGCGCGGGTGCTGCTCGGAAAACTGATTAAGGCGACATTAGTCACCATAGCCGTAGTGCTCTCGTTGACCAGCATTGGCGTGGATCTCACCACATTTGCGCTGTTTACGGGAGCGCTCGGGGTTGGTGTCGGGCTCGGCTTGCAGAGGACTGTCTCGAATTTGTTCAGCGGAGTCGTCCTGCTATTGGATAAGTCGATCAAGCCGGGCGATGTGATCGAGGTGGGGGGCACCTACGGCTGGGTCTCCTCACTCGGGGCGCGCTATGTTTCGGTGGAAACGCGCGACGGCACCGAGTTTCTGATACCAAACGAGGACATCATCACCCATCAGGTCGTCAACTGGTCACACCGGAGCGACCGCGTCCGGCTGAAGGTGCCAGTCCGCGTGCCGCATGACTCCGATCTCGACCAGGCGCTCGCGCTGATGCGCGAGGCCGCGACATACCCGCGGCGAGTTTTGGCGGTGCCGGCGCCCAACGCGTTGATCATGGCGTTCGGCGAAACCGCGATTGAACTCGAGCTGCGGTTCTGGATAGAGGACGCGCATAACGGCGTGCACAACGTCAAGAGCGAGGTCCTGTACGAGATCTGGCGCTTGTTTCGGCAGGAAGGCATTCAGATCCCGTACCCCAAACGGGATCTGTACGTGCGCTCCGATCTGCGGGCTTGACCTCGGTCGCCGGACCGATTTGAGCCGGTGGTTACTGGCAGGGTCGCTCAAGCAAGCTGTTTCTGGATCTCGAGGTCGTCTTCGATGAACGCTTGGACGACCTCATCAATGCCGCTATCCGCCGTAAACCCGAACGCTTTAGCGCGCGGCGCGTGCAGAGCTTGCGGCCAGCCCGAGATGATTTGCTGGATCTGTGGGTCGGGTTCCCACCGGATGCGGGCGTATGCGGTATCGCCGCCGGCGCGCCGGACTGCGGCGGCCATTTCGCCGACCGCGACAGAGAAGCCGGGCAACTGCAGTGAGCGGCTTTCGCCAAAAGCATCCCCCGGCAGGTCGTGAGCGCGAATGAGGCCGGCGACGATGCGCCTCGGCGAGGCCAACGCCATAAGAGTATCCGGCGATACCGGGCAGACCACCTCGCGGCCGGCCAGCGGCTCGCGGATCATCGAAGAAGCGAAGGTAGAGGCGGCGCGGTTGGGCCGCCCCGGCCGCACGACGACGGTCGGCAATCGCACGGCGCGGCCATCGACAAAAC
>JAFASL010000960.1 GCA_019244535.1 Alphaproteobacteria bacterium | reverse complement strand
GGCGGATGCCTTCGGGGATTGCGAGGCCGGCTTCGCCGTGCCATCCGGCATTGTCGAGCTGTAGCACGATCGTCCGCTCGCGGCCGGCACCCGCCTCGCGGGCGAACAATGCGAGTAGCGCCTCGAAGAATTCTTTGCAGACGCCGTTGGAGAGATACCAGAAGGTCTCGCCGGTGGCGGGCGCGAGAAAGACAGTAACATACAGCCACTCGAAGCGGTGGTGGCCGGCAGCGATGGGCCGCTTGCCGATCGGCGCCCAGACCCGGCGAATGACGGGGCTTCAGCCCGATCCGGTGTTCGTCAGTAGCAAAGACTTCGACCGGACGTTTCGGATGCTTGGTCGTTTCCTCGGCGACCACTGCGGCGAGTTTTATGGAATGGCCCGCCCCTCCGCCGGCCGCATAGGTTGGCCGGGCAATCGGAGGGTGAGGGGGAAATAGGATGCAAATCGCGGTTCTGGGCATTGATCTAGGCAAGAACATCTGCAGCGTGGTGGGGCTCGACGGCGCAGGCCACGTAGTCCTGCGGCGGCGCATGCATCGCGACACCGTGGTTCAGCTTGGATCGCGGCTGCCACTTTGCGTGATAGCGATGGAGGCGTGCTGTGGTGCGCACCATCTCGGTCGCCTGCTGAGTGGCATAGGCCATCAGGTGCGGCTGATGTCGCCGGAATACGTCCGACCTTACGTCAAGTCGCAGAAGAACGACGACAGGGACGCAGAGGCAATCGCTGAGGCGGCAATGCGACCGACGATGCGGTTTGTCGAGCTGAAGAGCGCCGAGCAACTCGATATGCAGTCACTTCATCGGGTCCGTGACCGGCTGGTCGGCGCACGAACGGCATTGATGAACCAATTGCGGGCTTTATTGCTGGAACGGGGCATCTCTGTCCCACAGAGCCGGCGCAAGCTCGAACAACATCTGACGGTGATACTGGAGAACGATGATATGCGACTGAGCCCACGAATTCAGTCGCTGATCGCGGACATGCAAGCGGAATGGGCAGCATTGGACCGTCGCATCGCAGCATTCGATGATGAGTTCGCTACCCATGCCAAGACCGATGATACCGCTCACCGCTTAGCAAGCATTCCCGGCATCGGCGTGGTGAACGCAACCGCACTGGCTGCGGCAGTCGGCAATGCGGCGACGTTTGCACGTGGACGCGACCTCGCTCCTTGGCTCGGCCTAGTGCCGCGGCAGATGACGACCGGCGGTAGGCGGCGTTTGCTGGGGATTAGCAAGCGGGGCAACAAATACCTGCGCAAGCTGCTGGTGCACGGTGCTAGGGCGGCTCTGCCGTCGCTATCAGTGAGCCCGACACGGCTCGGAAAATGGCTGCAGAGCCTCTCGCAGCGGGCCCACAAGAATACCGTCATCGTGGCACTGGCAAACAAGCTAGCGCGGATCGTCTGGGCGATCCTACGCCATGGCGGAACCTACAGCGCGCACGCGGTGCAGGTGGTCTGATCGAGATTGGCCGAATGCGCTGATCGCGCGAGCGGCCGATGATGTCTGTGAGTGATGAAAGCGAGATGGCCTAACAGTCAAACCGGCGTTTCTGGAAACCTGGCTTTAAAAATGGCGCTCTGACGCCGTAAGTTTTATGAGGACTAGGACGCGCGGATCTCCATCTTGGCCAAGGTTCAAGCCCATAGGCCGGATACGTTGATGCACTGGAAGGTTAGATCGCCAAAACGGCTTGCAGACGGGGCGGGCATACGTTTTATATGCCGCCTCCTCTTCCGGCGAGGCCGCCTTCGGGTTGCGTGGGCGAGGCGCCTGGATTGACCAGCCACCGCTTTCAATGCTTCCCAGCCGCGCTGCGGGGCGACACGTTCCAGGTCAAGCTCACCCGCCATCCACGCCGCCACCTTGGGGCTAGTCCACACCCCGCCGTCGGCGGGCGGCGCACGCAACAGCTCGCGCAACTTGTCGAGCAACTCAGGTGTCAAGACGGTCGCTCTCGCACCATTGCCACACCGTAGATCGCCCAGCGCCTCTGGTCCCTCGGCGTTGTAGCGAGCCAGCAGTTGCTCGATCCAGCGCGCGCCAAAGGCGGTCATCTCCGATACCTCCGCCACCGTGTGGCCTTTGGCCAGCAGCCAAATGGTTTGCACGTGCCGACTCTCACGCGCGTCCCGGCTGGTGACGAAACGCGCCTCGAGAGCGTCAAGGCTTAGATGCGCCGTTACTTGCGCCATTGGTAAAACCTTCCGAATCGGTAGCACTCCAAATCGTACGGCATGCGCAAGGCGTTCGGGAATCCCCGAACTTCGCGAGTCAATCAGCCGGAGTCCGTATCAGACGTTGCGGCTTGCGGCAGGAGTTGCGCGCACGGTGACGCCCCTGTCCCGGTTCGCATCGCGGAACTGACGATGCGCCC
>JAFASL010000955.1 GCA_019244535.1 Alphaproteobacteria bacterium | reverse complement strand
ATGATGCCAATTGGCGGGTTGATTGACGAATGGGATCACTTAGATTTCATAGGTGCCAGCGGAATGGTTGTTACGACAGGAGCGGTGATTGCATCTCTGTTCCCCGCGCTTCGGAAGATTTGGATCTTGGCGCCGATGGGGGTCGGGGTGGGATTGATGGCGATCGCCGCTTATGGAGCTCGCTCACGCCCACCAATGATTCCACCGAGGTGATTTATCGGTCGCTTATCGGTCCTGCTGTTTGGCTGATAGCCGCGATGGCAGGCCGGATCTCTCCAGCTGATCACCTTAGCAGCCGCGCTTACGGTAGGGGCCGGCGACTTCACCCCTCAATTCGGCGGCTTCGATGAGAGGGATTGGCACCGCAACATTTAGTTTGGCGCCATCATGCTCCGCAAATTCTGGCGTGGAACAGCGCTAAACAAAAACTCGTCGCTCTAGGGGTCTGCCCACCGTGGCGAGCCCGTCATCAATTTTTCCGCAAAGTAGTCGACGCATTTGACATCGCCATCCAGGGAGCGCGCCTTCGTGACCGCGGACACGATCGCAAGCCTGCTGATCTTCTGAGCGGCGAGGATGCATAGCGGGCGTGGACCCGGAAAGGCAGGGCGAAGGAGGTGAAGGACCGTCAGTCGGACCGACTACCGAGGCAAACCCGCTGCGAGGGGATGCGCATCAAGCGCGAAATCCAAATGGGAGCTTCGGGAGGCGGACAATCCATCAAGGCCAGCGGCATTGGCGCGCGAATAGGCCGGACACAAACCTGCAACCGGCATGACAGTCCCAAGCCCAAAACGCCCTTGACCCGTGGAGCGCGTCCACACAATTCCCCTCCAGCAGAGAGTCAGCAACAAACTGGCCGGCAGAGGTCGGCATTGTATTTCACTACAGTCCCCGATGCCGCGGTCGACGACGCAAAATCGCGGCACCAAGCAGTTGCGGACCTAGCGCGTGGGGTTGAAGGTGTTGCGAACGGCGGCGCGCATACTGAGGAAGCGCTGAGCAGATCGAGCCGATTTGAACCGCTGCATCTTGCGCTCTCGTCGCCGTACAGGCTGATACGAATTCTCGGCGCGATTAGAGGAGCGCGCGAAGGTCTAGGTCCGTCTGCCGGCCGCCGGGAACGAGATCGGGGGTCCACCCTGAGCCTTGGCGTAACTGGCTGCTACAGCTCCGACCGAATCTTAAAATTCCACTGGCATAGAAATACAAAAAGCGTAGAGTTAACGCGTCTTACCAGCGGCCCTGGCTCGACCTGGTAAGGGCGGCAAACAAGCGCCTTCCGACAACGATTACGGCCGTTCTCGTCGGGCGTTAAAAGCGCATGTGGGGAAGAACCGCCATGAAGCACCGCAAATCTCTCGCGCTGTTGTCCTTCGCGGCAACTATTGCTCTGACGCTGTGCGTAGTCGGTCCGGCTGGTGCGGACAATGCAGCCTCTCCACCACCGCCGGGCCCGTGGGATAAACAATCGGCCTGGAATATGGAGCTGGTAGGCTATGATGAACTGCAAGGGCGATCGACTTATCAGCCGCTCATAATTCATCAGGGTGACCGCGAAATAGCCTATATGGCCCACCATGCCGGGTTGGGTCTCAATCCGCTCACCGGTCAAATGGAGTCGAATGGAACGTCGATACTCGACGTAACCAACCCTAAGAATCCAAAATACCTCGCCCATATCCCAGGGCCGGCCGGCTCGATAGACGCCGGCGGGTCGCAGATGGTGCGCGTGTGCAACGGCGATGTCCTGCCGTCGCTCACGCGGCAAGAAGCCGTTCGTAAGCGTGGCCATTGGTATATGCTGCGGACGCATGGAAATTCTTCGGGACTCACCAACCCGATCGAGTCGCAGGAAGTTTACGATGTTACAGATCCGTCAAACCCACAGTTCCTCAAGACCATCGTCGGTGGTCTCAGCAATACTCACAAGAACTGGTGGGAATGCGACACCGGAATTGCCTATCTCGTCGCCAACATTCCCTCAGAGGGTTGGCAGCACAGCGGATCGACGCAGCATCTGAAGATTTATAACCTGCACGACCCCTCGAACCCGCAATATATTCGGGATTTCGGGCTGGTCGGGCAGCAGCCCGGCGCCACGACATTCGAAGGACCCGTCAATCCGCCCTCCGGGATTCACGGCCCGATCTCCGGCTATCCGATGAAGGACCGGCTCTATGCTCCCTACGGTGTGGGAAGCAATGGTGTCATCCAGATCGTCGACCGGAAAAAGCTGCTCTTTGGAAATCCGAAAGATGTTCTCTCTCCGCAAATCTCATACTGGACGCTGACCCCGAGCAGTCCGGGCGACCAAGGCGGACACACCTCATTCCCGATCTACAAAAAACGCCAGGATCTCCTATTGGTTACATCGGAGGAGGGTGTGAACGAATGCACCGATTCTACGGGCGCTGACTCCCCCGATCACATCGCCTGGCTTTATGACATCACGAATGAAAAGAAGCCGACACAGCTCTCCACGTTAACGGTTCCCCGCAACCCGGGCGATTTCTGCCACAAAGGGGGACGGTTCGGGGCGCACGCTTCCAGCGAATCGTTCTACCGGCCCTATTACGGCAAGCTGGGGATCATCAGTTGGTTCAACGCAGGCGTCCGGGTATGGGACATCCGCGACCCAAGCAACCCGGTGCCGGTCGCCTATTTTATCCCGGCCCCGAACGAGAATACTATTGCCAACTGTCTGGTGGTCAACGGCAATCAAGTCGACTGCAAGAATGCCATCCAGACGAACAACGTCGAGCTCGATGATCGTGGCCTGATCTACATCGCCGACCGCGCTGGCACGGGGATGCACATCCTCCGTTTGACCGGCAAGGCCAGCGAGGTGGTGAGCGAGGACGACGCTCGAACAGACGATCGCGACCGATAAGCATCCCGAGCTAGCGGATTAGTAAATTGGGGAGGGCCGCCATCCGATGCGTGCAGGCTTAAGACCGTTGTGGGCGGCGTTCGCATTAGCCGTTGCCATTGTCCTCGCCGATGCCGATGCCGCAGAGTTCCCCAAGCTGGGTGCATCGGCCACGGAGGTCCGAGATAAGATGGGCGCACCCACTGCGGTGCGCTCTGCTCCCGGAAAAAAGCAGGTTTGGGAATACGTGGGCAAGCCTTCGCCCTATGACACCTATTTCCTTCTGTTCTCAAAAGGGAAGCTGACCGACATCCGGCAGGCTATCACCGACGCGACGTTCGCGCAGGTCAAAACGGGGATGACCGAGCCGCGGATCCGCGCGCTCCTGGGGACGCCTTGGCGCATCACCAATGTCAACGATGATGCCGACGAAGACATAGGTGATGTGTGGGAATACCGCGGACGGGACGGTACCGCTACCTATAAGTTCCACATCGAGTTCGATTTGCACCGCCGGGTCGTCGTGGCAGCCAAAGTCGCGGATATTGCGGTGCGTGACGACAGCAGCGACTCCGCCAAACCCGCCGCGTCGAATCTCCCGGATCATTAAGCCGATGACCGCGTTCCGTCTCCGTGAGCTAGCCTACTCGTCGTCGCGGGTTTGCTGATCGGGAAGCACCCGATCAAAGGTCAGCCTCGGAGGCGCGGCCGAGTCTGCGGAGGTTGAAGACGATTGCGGCTGCAAGTTCATGATGCCTCCGGCGGCTCTCAGTGACACCCGCCGTGGCCTAATGCTCTCGATTTGCCAGCCTTTTACACTTTGCCCCTCGGCGAGGGTCAGCGGCTTGCCATCGGTGTCGGCGAAAATCGCCATACGCCGACCGGGCGCAGTGATAATGCCGGCGAGCCTTAGCCTCTCAAGACCGAGATCGGCTGTGAGATTGCCTGCCGGCATGTCTGGCGGGCGTCGACTGGTGTTGAAAAGCGGTCGGGCGAGCACCGCTTCGACTTGCTCCTCGATCGATGCCGCGTGGATCCGGAGAGTGTCAGCGGTCGAAGGTGGAGACGAAACCTCGGCAGCGGGGGCCCTTTGGTCGGCATCCGTCTCAAATTCGGCGAACAGCAGACTGCCGAGAACGGCACATCCAGCGAGCAATAGCAAAGCCAATGGATGAGCAGTCATGGAAAACCAGCTGGGCAACCCGTCGGCCCTCATCAGCCGTACCGGCCTTGTCTCGTGGGACAGCTCTAGCGGCAATCTCTGCTCGGATGCAATTCTTCTTCGTGCCCAGGGCATAAACTTCACGCCGAATCGACGGCGGACCCCGTACTCGCAGCGTAGATACTCCGTTGAGAGCTTGCCCCTCCGCAACATCCTGCGCGATGAGCGCCGGGTCGCACTCGGCCGGGGTCGCCCTAATCACCGGCTCCACCGAACACGTGCCGGTACACGTCGCCGTGCCGGATTGTCAGCCGGCATTTCGCAGGCAATTCGCGCATTTCGCGCTCACGCCACAGCTGGTTCATCGAGGACGTACGGCCGGCTCGTAGATCTTCTTGCCCAGAGAAACTGATAGACGCTATGGAGCGGGCGGCGAGGATGGCAACTTCGCGATGGAGTGCCGCGATGCCCCAACCAAACGACCCCGGCCCGCGCCGGGGCAGGCCTTGAGCAGGTCCCTCGTCGCCCTGGACCAGAATAGCACGATCATAGCCGTCGTCGAGCTAAGCCAGTCGAGCTGGCTGGTTGCCGGTATGCTTCCTGGCATAGAGCGTCAGGCGCACAAGAAGCTGGAGCCGAACCCAGAACGGCTGCTTGGTTTGCTGC
>JAFASL010000944.1 GCA_019244535.1 Alphaproteobacteria bacterium | reverse complement strand
AAGCGGCGGGGCGCTCGACGGCGTCATCGCCAAGCGGCTCGATGACGCCTATCAGCCGGGCGAGCGGGCCATGCTCAAGGTGAAGAAACGGCGCACGGCCGATTGTGTCGTCGGTGGGTTCCGCTACGAGCGCAACTCGCGGCTCGTCGGGTCTTTGCTGCTCGGCCTCTATAACGCCGAGGGCAAGCTCGATCATGTCGGCTTCACCGCGACATTGCACGGCCTCGATCGTAAGGCGCTCACGCAGCGGCTCGAAACGCTGGTCATGCCGCCCGGCTTTACCGGCAATGCACCAGGCGGACCGAGCCGGTGGAGCACGGAGCGTTCCGGCGAATGGCAGCCGGTGCGGCCCGAACTGGTCGTCGAGGTGCGATATGATCACGTCAGCGGCGGCCGTTTCCGCCATGGCACCCGGCTGTCGCGCTGGCGGCCCGACAAGGCGCCCAAGCAATGCACGTTCGAGCAGATCGAGCCCGCAGCGGCCCCGGCTATGGTACAGCCGGCGGCGGCAGCGGGCGCGGCCGGCGGTCTTCGCCGATCGCAACATAAGTGAAGATCGCCTCGGTCACCTTGCGCGACGTACCCGACGGGGGGTGGCGCCGCCATGCTTCGATGCGCACGGTCATGGAGGTGCGTCCGGTCTTGATCAGCTCGCCGTAACAACTGACCTCGTCTCCGACAAAGACCGGCTCGTGGAAGACCATGCCGTCGACTGCGACCGTCGCGCACCGCCCCTGCGCCCGCTGCACCGCGAGGCTCCCGCCCGCAAGATCCATTTGCGACAGCAGCCAGCCGCCGAAGATGTCGCCGTTCGGGTTGGCGTCGGCCGGCATCGCGATGACGCGAATGAGCGGGATGCCGGTGGGTAACCTTGGGTGAAGGGCGGGCGGGCGGCTCGTTGCTTCCGAAGCCATGTACCGATCAACCTGCGTTTGATGGAAGCCGCTGCCCTGTCGCCGGGCACGATGACAATTGGAATGGCCTATCTAAATAAAGCGTTGTCGAGACGTCGCGCGAGCAGTGGAGGTATACATGCACGTTCGCTCTCAGCCGAGCTGGATTCGACGGACCGCGATTGCTGCGGCGGCCCTGATGAGCGCCTCCTCTATCCTCGTCGACGCCGCCGGGCCGGCGGCCGCCCAGTCATATTCCGCCTATTCCCCGCCGGCGAGCTCAGCTCCGGCGCAGAGCTATCCCGGCTATTCATCTCCGTCGGCTCCGCAGACCTACCCCGGATATTCTTACCCGCAGTCTTCGCAGAGCTACCCAGGATATTCCTATCCGCCGGCTTCGAGCTCGGCGCAGAGCTATTACGGTTACGGGTATCCGGCAAACTACGCCGCAGCCGCGACCGGTTGGGACCCGAGCTGGACCTGGTACCCAGGCTGGGGTTGGTGGAACCCGGGTTGGGGCTGGGCTGGCTGGGGTTGGGGCCCTGGCTGGGGCGGCTGGTGGGGGTGGCCTGTCTGGTGGGGCGGCGGCTGGGGTTGGGGGCGCGGTTGGGGTTGGGGACGTGGCTGGGGCTGGGGACATGGCGGCTGGGGTCGCGGTTGGGGTGGCGGCGGTTTCGCGCATGCGGGCTGGGGCGGCGGCCATGGCGGCGGTGGAGGTTGGGGTGGCGGACACGGCGGGGGCGGAGGCCACCGCTAACACCGGGTTCGATCGCATCGTGCCGAGACAAGAAGCGCTCGCCGCTCGGCTCGATAATGTGCTGGCGGATGCCACGATCCCGGAACTCCCGAACCACTATCGTGGCAAGGTACGCGACAATTACGACCTTCCGGATGGGCGCCGGATCCTCATAGCCACCGACCGGCTCAGCGCCTTCGACCGGATCCTGACGGCGATCCCGTGCAAGGGGCAGGTACTGACGCAAATCGCGCGGTTCTGGTTCGACGCAACGCGCGATGTCTGCCCCAACCACGTCATCGACTATCCCGACCCGAATGTCGTCGTTTGCCGACGGGTCGATATCCTGCCGGTCGAGATCGTCGTGCGCGACTACCTCACCGGCACGACAGGGACCTCCATCTGGCCGACCTACAAGAGCGGTCGGCGGGAAATATACGGTATTCAGTTCCCCGACGGGCTGCACGAGAACCAAAAGCTGCCCGCAACGATCATCACGCCCACGACCAAGGCAGCCGAGGGAGAGCATGACGAACCGATCACGCCGGACCAGATCGTCGGCCGCGGCCTGCTGACGCGGGAGCAATGGCGGAATGTCTCGGAGCTGGCTTTGGCGCTATTCGAGCGCGGTCGCGCGGTCAGTGCCGAGCGAGGTCTTATTCTGGTCGATACCAAATATGAATTCGGTCTTGACCGTAATGGCCGGATCCTCCTCGCAGACGAGGTCCACACGCCGGACAGCAGCCGCTATTGGATTGCCGAAAGCTATGAACGCCGCCTCGCTGCCGGTGAGCCGCCCGAGACCCTCGATAAGGATTTTCTCCGGCGTTGGGTCACGGCGCGATGCAATCCTTACCGCGAGCCGGTGCCGGAGATCCCAGCCGATGTCATCATACAAACGGCCCGGATCTACATCGACGCGTATGAGACGATCACCGGCGAGAGATTTCAGCTGCCGTCTCCCGACATCCGACCGCTTACGCGTATCCGCGCCAATCTGTTGAGGTATTTCGCATCCGGTACTGCTGACCGGGCGTCGGCCAGCTGAGGAGGGTCAATTGTTCGAGACGACGATCGCCGGCAGCCTGCCGAAGCCCGCCTGGCTCGCAAAGCCACGAATGCTGTGGGCGCCATGGCAGCTCGCCGGCGACGCGCTCGTCGAAGCCAAACGCGACGCGACGGTGCTGGCGCTGAAGGAGCAGGAAGACGCCGGGATCGATATCGTCACCGACGGCGAGCAGGCGCGCCAGCATTTCGTCCACGGTTTTCTCGAGCGCCTCGACGGCGTCGATTTCGGGCGGCGGGTCACAATGGGGATCCGCAACAACCGCTACGATGCCGAAGTGCCGACCGTCACCGGGCCGATCCGGCGTGCCGGCAGCGTTCACCGCTTCGAGGCCGAGATAGCGCGCGCCCACACGCGGCGCAGCCTCAAATTCACATTGCCGGGGCCGATGACCATCATCGACACACTCGCCGATGAGCATTACGGCGACAAATCAAGCCTGGCCATGGCGTTCGCGGCGGTATTGAACGAAGAGGCCCGCGAGCTAGCGGCCATCGGCGTCGATGTAATTCAGTTCGACGAGCCGGCCTTCAATGTCTACATGGATGACGTTGTCCAATGGGGTATTGCGGCGCTGGAGCGGGCGGCCGAAGGCCTAGAGTGCAAAACGGCTGTGCACATCTGCTATGGCTACGGGATCAAGGCCAATATCGATTGGAAATCCACGCTCGGAGCCGAGTGGCGGCAATACGAGGCGATATTTCCGGCGCTCGCCGCGAGCCGGATCGATCAGGTCTCGGTGGAATGCGCCGGCGCGAAAGTCCCAATTAACCTACTGGGATTGCTGAAAGGTAAGGATGTCCTGCTCGGAGCGATCGACGTGGCGAGCGAGCGAATCGAGACCCCGGAAGAGGTCATCGCAACGATCGAGCGAGCTCTGACTTTTGTCGCACCAGAGCGGCTCTATCCTTGCACGAATTGCGGAATGGCGCCGATGGACCGCTCGGTCGCGATCGGAAAATTGGCAGCGCTGAGCGCCGGCGCGGCGTTGGCCCGAGAACGGTTCGGATCACAACACCGGTGAGCGGTCGAACGCCGGCT
>JAFASL010000932.1 GCA_019244535.1 Alphaproteobacteria bacterium | reverse complement strand
GCCAGCCACCACAACAACGAGCCAAGCCATACCCCAAGCACGAGGATGGCCGCGCGGGCGAAGGTTGCGTCGGCGCCGCTGAGGCCTAAGGCCGAAAAGATACCGAGAAAAGCGAGGATCGTGATCGGGTTGGTCAAGGTCAAAACGAAGGTCGACAAAAAAGCCCGCAACAGACCTTCGGTATCTGGTTCGGAGGTCCGCCTGGCCTCCGGCGCGGCAAGCAACGCGCGGCCGCCGACATAAAGCAGGTAGCATCCGCCAGCGATGCGCAGCCATTGATGGTAGCCGATCAGCCAATCGGAAACAAAAGTGAGGCCGAATGCGGCAATGCACCCGAAGAGCGCGTCCGCGGTCGCGGCGCCGAGCCCGGAAATGAACCCGGCCTCCCTCCCTTCGAAGATCGTCCGGCGAACGCACATGACGCCAACCGGACCAACCGGAACAGCGATCACGACCCCGACCATCACACCCTTGAAAAGGAAAATCAAAAGCAAGCGCAAATCTCGTCGATGAACCGCGATAACAGCCGCGTTATGCTACTCGGCATCACTGCCATCTATTGAGCCGCTGGAGACCGCGATGACTGACACCAATGATGCTTACCGTTTCGACTTCATTTCGATCGACGGCGAGCCTCTGCCACTCGATGCGTGGCGCGGGCGGCCGGTGCTCATCGTCAATACCGCCTCCTTTTGCGGGTACACCCCACAATACAGTGATCTCGAAGCGTTGTGGCAGCGCTATCGCGACCGCGGACTCGTCGTGCTCGGTGTACCGTCAAACGATTTTGGCCGGCAGGAGCCGGGATCGGCCGGCGAGATCAAGCAATTCTGTGTGGCGAACTACTCCGTCGACTTCCCTCTGACCGAAAAATGCCAAGTGATCGGCGGCGATGCGCACCCGTTCTACCGCTGGGTCGCGGAAAGCCTCGGCGAGGCAGGCACGCCGCGCTGGAATTTCCATAAATACCTGTTGGGGCCCGACGGACAGCTCGCCGGCGCCTGGCCGGCGCAAGTCGCGCCGATCGATCGCCGAATCACCGGCGAAATCAAGGGGCTGCTGCCCGATGCGATTCAATAGAGCCCGCTGGCCACGTGGCTGATCAATATTCCCAGGATCAGGTCGACAAATACGACAAAAACCGCCACCGCCGCGGTCGTATCGAGCGCGACTCGGGCTATGAACCATTCGTAGATGAGAACCGCGGCGGCGGCGGCGACCTCGATCGCCTGAGCGGGTTGTGCCCCCAGCACGCCGCTTTCGGTCTGCAGCCCGACCAGAACAAAAAGAGCGCTCTGCGGCAATTGCGACCAGTTGTACGGGACCATGAAATCGAAGAAGCGCTGCGGCCGCCCGATCCGTTGCACGACGATCAGCATCAGCAACGGGAACGCCGTCCACGCGATAACATAGGCAATCGTCTCGACCGTGATGATCAGGAAGGCGCCCGATCTCTCCCATTCGGCGACAGTTACGCGCATCGAGAGCAGCACGAGGTAGAGCGGGTAGCTGATGACGGCGGCGCGGAACGAGCGCCAGAACCCGGCCGCGGAACGGTCGAAGCACGCCAACCCGCCGCGGTCGCCGCGCGCCAGGCGCATCGCACCGATGAGCGCTAGTCGCACTTCCGACCATGCCATGGCCGGCATCAGAAGAGCTCCTCCCTGCCGTTCGGGGGCGAAGACAGGGTAAAGGAAGCGGCGACGGGCTGAATGCGCGACAATTATTCGGGTTCGAAAAACAATTCCAGAAAGGCGTGGTAAATCGCCGTCAGGGCCGTGAGGTCGGAGAGATCGACCCGCTCGTCGGCCTTGTGCATCGTCTGCCCCACCAAGCCAAACTCGGCAACCGGACAATGGGCATGGATAAACCGCGCGTCGGAGGTGCCGCCGGTCGTGCTGAGCTCCGGCGCGCGTCCGCTTATTCGGCGGATCGCCTCGGCAAGACAGTCGCTGAGCTTGCCCGGTGGAACGATAAAAGATTCCCCGCTCGCCGAAATCTCGAGCGTGTAGCGCCCGCCAACCTCGTCGAGCCGCTGTCTGACCCAGCGTTCGAGCTGATCGCTCGTCCAGCAATCATTGAAACGGATGTTGAACACCGCCCGCGCGGTCGCCGGGATCACATTCGAGGCCGGGTTGGCGATGTCGATCGTCGAGACCTGCAACGTCGAAGGCTGGAAATGCGCGGTGCCGTGGTCGAGCTCGGCCTCGGTCAGCGCGTGAAGCATCGCGACGAGGCGGTGCGCCGCATTGTCGGCGAGATGCGGGTAGGCGGTGTGACCCTGCACGCCATGCACCGTCAGCCGGCCGGTCATGCTCCCTCGCCGGCCGATCTTGATCATGTCCCCCAGTCGCTCGGCGCTGGTCGGCTCGCCGACGAGCGAGGCGTCGATCACCTCGCCGCGCTGCCCGAGCCACTCGAGCACCTTGCGGGTGCCGTTGACGGCGTCACCCTCTTCGTCGCCGGTGATCAACAGGCTGACCGATCCGGCAAAATCGCGCCCGCGCGCGGCATAAAGGCGCTCGGCGGCCGCAATAAAGGCGGCGATTGCTCCCTTCATGTCGACGGCGCCCCGGCCGCACAGCACGCCGTCACGAATGGCCGCCGAAAACGGATCGAATGACCAGGCCTCGGCTTCTCCGGGCGGCACGACATCGGTATGGCCCGCAAAACACAGATTGGGGCGGCCATCGCCTCGCCGCGCATAGAGGTTGTGGATTTCGCCAAAAACCAGCCGATGACAGTCGAAGCCGAGCTTCTCCAGAGCGCCGGCGACTACATCGAGCGCGCCTTCGTCCTTCGGGGTGACGCTCGGCCGGCGAATGAGCGCGGCGGCGAGCGCCGCCGGATCGAGAGCGGTCGGGCTCATTCGCGCAGCAGCTCGTTTATCGAGGTGCGCGCGCGCGTGCCCTCATCGACTTTCTTGACGATGACCGCGCAGTAGAGGCTGGGGCCGGGACGGCCGTCCGGCAAATTCTTGCCGGGGAGCGAGCCGGGCACGACGACCGAATAGGCCGGGACCCGGCCCATCAGGATCTCGCCAGTATCACGGTCGACAATCTTGGTCGTGGCGCCGATGAACGTGCCCATCGCCAATACCGCGCCAATCTCGACAATCACCCCCTCGACGACTTCGCTGCGCGCGCCGATGAAGCAATTGTCTTCGACAATGACAGGCTCGGCCTGGAGCGGCTCAAGCACCCCGCCGATCCCGACGCCGCCGGAGAGGTGACAGTTCTTGCCGATCTGCGCGCAGGGGCCCACCGTCGCCCACGTGTCGACCATCGTGCCGGCATCGACATGGGCGCCGACATTCACAAAGCTCGGCATCAGCACGACGTTCGGCGCGATATAGGCGGAGCGGCGGACGATCGAGCCCGGCACCGCGCGAAACCCGGCATCGCGAAAACGGTTCGACGACCAGCCGGCAAATTTCGAGGGCACCTTGTCCCACCACTGCGCGTCGCCGTGCTCCGGATCGCGCGGGCCGCCGGGGATGGCGGCCATGTCGTTGAGACGGAACGACAGCAACACCGCCTTTTTGAGCCATTGATGGACCTGCCATCCAGCCCCCGTCTTCTCGGCGACGCGTACCCGCCCGGAATCGAGCGCGTCGAGCGCCTCCTCGACCGCCTCGCGCGCCGCGCCGCGGCTCTGTGGCCCGAGGGTGTTGCGGGTTTCCCAGGCGGCATCGATGGTTGCCGCAAGATCGGCGTCGGTCATGGGCTTTCCCGAGAGGGCTGAGAGTGTTTCGGGGCACCGCAACATGATCGAGCCGCCCCCGCAGTGTCAACGCGCCTCGGCGCGAACTCCCACCCCGCTGTTCCCGCCGTTATCCGCGATCAAAATGGCGGGGCGGACGAAATTCAGCCGGAGAAATCCTCGCCTTTCTGCCGGCAAGCCGGGCGGCAATCGCGGACGCGCTCCGCCGCATGGCCGACCAGGCTGCGCAGCTGGATGGGGTCAAGGTCAAGGTCATTCGCGTCATTCGGACGAACGGTGAGTGCCAAACCGCTCGGCTTGTGTCGGGGTAGTCTGAGGAGCCACGGAGGGGTTGGTATGCAACGGAAACCGATGTTGCGCGAAGAGAACCCCCATCGCGATGAGGATTGCAAGTGCGAGCAGCAGGGCAGGCGCCCGAATGCAACCCCGCCTCGCGGAAAAGTCGTGACGGCTGTCAGGGCCGGACATTCTGTGCCTGTTACCGCTCGGGCGACAATCCTCCTGCGACCACAACAGTGCTCATGATTAACCGTTCCGAACCAAGGCGACCGCGGTGCGGCAGTGGCGGAACTAAGACGAAGCAGAATCTGCACATTGCGAGTGCTGGGGGCGCGAGTTGCGAAAAGTGCAACACCGGGTTGGAGGAACATCTCGACGGCCCTTCGTCAATTTATCGCCAAGGAACCGACGCCCTGATTTATTGTTTCCACGATGGGCGTTGCGAGAGGCACGCCGTATAGTGCCGTGCTTTCGGAGGGCTTGGCTGTATTAGTTCGCTCTGGAACGCGAGCATGCGCGACACGCAACGCCTACACTCTCACGGTCGCAGCCGCTGCCGAGCCCCGGCCCCAAGGGGATGATTGTATCGCCTCGAGCCTACAACCATTCGTTCTAAGGGTGGGGAGTTCCGATGACTGCGAAACTTTTTGCGTTGGCCGGAGTAGTCGCCTTTCTGGCAGGTACGCAGAACACTTCGGCATTTACGACGCAGCCGGTCAATCCCGAGACGATGAGCAATCGCCTCACCGATCCGGACGAACTCGCCGACAGGATGTCAAATAGTCAGTCGGGAGGAACCACATTCGGGGTTCCCGGCGGCCGCATGATGCTTCAGTTTTCTGCCCCGCCATCGGGCAACACCGCGAGCAGCCCTTTTCTCGCGAGCCCGGGTACTGCTTTTGTGCCGAGCGAACATCGTTAACCCGTGGGTACGGGGAGGAGGTCTGGCCTAGCCGCGTTGTCGCCAAGCCGGTTCCGATCGCATTCAACAGCGGGTCAACAAGTGACCCCTTGAGTCCAATCTCAGCTCGCCCAGCGGTGCCTTGCCGCTTTCAGATCGGGCGTGTCGAAGCCATCAGAGTTTTCCGGCAGAGGTTTTTCTGACAGCGCTCTTCTATCCAGGCTCGAAGCCCTTTGCCTTCAGGCGAGACGCTACCTCGGGCCCCGTAAGAAATCTGATGCCAGCTCTCCCGGCAAGGGGCCGATCAATTGCGCCCCGGCGATCGGCGCGATTTCTGAGGCTTGGGCAACCCCAAGCTCTGCCTCGCCCTTGGCGACAACCTCGGCAGCCTGGGCGCCCGGGACCAGGATCGTCTTGTTCTTCATCTGGTCGGCTATTCCAAGGCGACCAAGGACGTTGGCGAAATAGACGCCGCTTACGCCTCCTTTGGCGGGGTCCGCATAGACAATGGACCGGGTAGCAAGTAGCGCCCGTTTGAAAGCGTCAACCGAGCTGATGTCCGGCTTCGTCGCTCCCTCACGGGCCACCACCGAAATCGGGGTGCCGACCACGTTCACGAGGCTTTTCGGCGCAAGTTTATCTTGCTTCTGAAGGTCGTCCATCATTGGCCGAGTCAGGATGACGACATCGGCGGTTTCGCCATCGAGGATGCGCTTTTTTATCTCGGCGGCCAGACCGTAACCGATGTTTATCTTGTCTCCTGTCGCCTTCTCGTAGAGGGGGGTAAGCTCGTCCAGCGCAGAGGTCAGCGCGACGGAGCCAAGCACTTTGAGTTCGGCGGCTCGGGCGGTGTCGCCGGAGGAAGCCAGTGATCCCAAGCGATAGAACCAATAAGATCCTGGTCACGGTTCCCCCCGGCGTGATTGGCGGAAGCTTATGCAAATCAAAAATGGCTGGTCCCGACAAGACGTATCAGCGCCAACTCCCGGCCGAGGCATCCCGGCCCTCAGTTTTTATGCGATGGCGGCCAGCCGGGAGAGGTGACGGAAATGCAGAGATGGGTTGCCACCCTCCTGCTCGCCTTGGCACTCGCTGCATGTACCCAAGGGGTGGCTGACAATCGCGCATACGCACCTTACGCCCCGGAGAACAACGCAAATATGCACGACAGCGGCGGAGGTGGCGGAGGTGGTGGAAGCGGCATGTAGCCAACCAAGGAGGATTGAAGGCGGCAAGCCAAGCTCCCAAGGTCATCAAATTGGGAGATTTCTCGACGTTGGTGTAGGGTCGAACGCAGTGCGAAGCATTGGTCGGAGTGAGAGGATTTGAACCTCCGGCCCCTGCCTCCCGAAAGAAGGCGCGTCCATGATGGAAACCCTGGGGCTGCATGTAGGG
>JAFASL010000785.1 GCA_019244535.1 Alphaproteobacteria bacterium | reverse complement strand
GTCGGCCAGCCGCTCGCCGATGCGCCGACCGCGCAGATTGATGCCCGCTTCGCCGATCAAGCTGCGGCGGGACGGCGGCTCCTCGAGGACGATGGAGTGCCGCTGGCCGAAATCTTGGTTCGGCATGAAGTCGATCTCCTGTTCCGCGGTCAAAGCCACGTATTCCGGGTGCCGGTGACCGCGCCGGGTTTTGATCCCTGCGCGGTGCTGGCCGATTTCATCGAGCGCTACAAGGCGCGGTTCGACATCGAGCTCCCGGAAATGACGGCAATGCTGGTGAATTTGCGCACCACCGTAATCGGACGGCGCTCCCCTCTCGATCTGGCGATTTTTGCCCCCCCGATTGACGGGTCGGGCACACCGCAGCCGAGCGGCGTGCGGCAGGTGCGCTTCGAGGGCGGGTGGTTCGATACCGCGATCTTCGACCGTGCCTCCCTCGGGAGAGGAGCGACGCTCGCCGGGCCTGCGATCGTCGAGCAGCCCGATGCGACGGTCGTCATCGACCCCGGCGCGACGGCCTTCGTCGACCCCTTGGGCAATCTGGTGATTTCGGTGGGTGCGACATGACGCTTGATCCCGTGACCCTGGCGGTGATTCAGAACGGCCTGCGGCAAGTAGCCAGCGAGATGGATCTCGTCCATGAGAAAACCTCGTTCTCGCCGGTCATCTCCGAGGGCTTTGACCGCTCGAACGGCATTTACGATCGCATGACCGGCGAAGTCGTTGCCCAGGGCGAACTCGGGCTGCCGATTTTTGTGGGGGTCATGCAGTTCACGACCCAGGCGGTCATCCAGCGGCGCCACGATCTCGAACCGGGTGACGTGATCCTGGTCAATGACCCTTATCTCGGCGGCACTCACCTGATGGACGTGAAGATGGTGCGGCCGTTCTATTATCGCGGCCGCCTGTGGTGCTATCTGTCCAATACCGGCCATTGGCCGGATACAGGGGGCATAGTGCCGGGCGGCTTTTCCGCGACCGCGACCGAGATCGTGCAGGAAGGCCTGCGCCTACCACCGGTCAAACTCGTCCGGCGGGGCGAGATTTGCCAGGACATCATCGACATCGTGCTGAACAACATCCGGGTCGCCGAAGAGCGTATCGGGGACATCCGCGCGCAGCTCGGCGCGCTCAGTGTCGGTGAGAAACGGCTGACCCAATTGCTCGATCGGTACGGTGTCGGAACCGTGGACGCCGCTATCTCCCAGCTCAAGGACGGTTCCGAGCGGTTGATGCGCGCACATATCGACAGTATTCCGGACGGGACCTATTCCGCGACCGCGATCGTCGACAGTGACGGCATCGACGATCGGCCGCTCGAGGTGGTCTTGGACATGACGGTTTCCGGCTCAGACATTCACTTCGATCTGTCGAGGTCGAGCCCGCCATGCCGTGGGCCGATGAACTCGGTATGGGCAACGACGCAATCGGCGGTCTATGTCGCGATGAAGCACGTTTTTCCCGACGTGCCGATCAATGCCGGCTGCTTCGCACCGATCCATATCGCCCCGCCCGATGGTACCTTCCTCTATGCCCGTTATCCGCGTCCGGTTGCCGGCTGCGCTGCCGAAGTGGCGCAGCGCATCATGGAAGCGGTGTTCGGGGCGATGGGGAAAGCGATCCCGGAGCGTCTGTTCGGGGCGCCGGCGGGTACCAGCGGCAATTTCGGCCTTGGCGGCTATGATCCCGAAGAGAACCGGCACTACATCATGTACCTGTTCAGCGGTGGCGGGTACGGCGGCTGGTGGCGAACAGACGGACTAACCAACGGCTGCTCAAGCGTCGGGATCTCGAAGACCCAGCCGGTAGAAATTCTCGAACAGCATTACCCAATCCTGTTCGACCGCTTCGCGTTGCGCGAAGGCTCGGGGGGCGCGGGGCGGCACCGCGGCGGCTTCGGGGTCGACTACCAGATCCGGTTGTTGCGCGGGGAGGCGAAAGCTTCGTTCCTGATGGATCACGGACGGGTCGGACCGCCGGGCCTGCTCGGCGGCGGCCCCGGTGCGGTCAATGAGATTACCGTCAGTCAGGCCGGCATGGTTTCGTCTCCGCCGCATCTCTCGAAGGGCGAAGGTTACATGTTGGCCCCTGGAGATTGGATTGCCGTCAAAACGCCGGGCGGCGGCGGGTATGGGCCTGCTGCGGAGCGTGACCCCGCGATGGTAGAACGCGACATCGCCCGAGGTTATTACACCGATGCAGAAGCCGTCAGGCTGTTTACCCATGCCATTGCCGCGGAATAGCTGCGTTTAGCGATTAGTGAGCTGCCGGCGCCAAGTTGGGCTGAATGCGCGGGCTGCGGTATCCGAGCGCGTTCGAGCAAACGGAGATGGGTGATGCACCAGCGTATCGTTCCCAGCGACCCGGAGTTTTGGACACGCGCTCGGCGTCACCTCCTGAAATATGGAGGCGAATTTGTCGATTTCGTGCCGGTTCGGGCTGAGGGCGCGTTTCTTTACGATGACGCTGGCCGGCGCGTATTGGACTTCACCTCGGGCCAGATGAGTGCGGTGCTCGGCCATTCCCATCCCGAGATCGTCGCAACGGTACGCAATGGCATTGGGCGGCTCGATCACTTGTTTTCCTCGATGCTGAGCCGGCCTGTGGTCGATCTCGCCGAGGCTTTGGCCCGGCTGGTGCCACAACTGCCGAAAGTAATGCTGTTGTCCACCGGTGGCGAGGCCAATGAGGCGGCGATCAAGCTGGCGAAACTTGTCACCGGCGGGTGGGAGGTGGTGGGCTTCGCGCAGTCATGGCACGGCATGACCGGAGCGGCGGCTTCGGCCACCTACAAGGCCGGCCGTCGCGGCTACGGCCCAATGGCGGCCGGTTGTTTCGCCATTCCCGCCCCAAACCCCTATCGCCCCCGCTTTCCCGGTGTCGATTGGCAAACGGAGCTCAACGACGCTTTCGATCTACTGGACCGGCAAAGCACCGGCAACCTCGCCTGCTTTATCGCCGAGCCGATCCTCAGTAGCGGCGGCATTATCGAGTTGCCGGAGGGGTACCTTGCCGCCCTAAAGAAGAAATGCGTCGAACGCGGCATGCTGCTGATCCTTGACGAAGCGCAAACCGGAATGGGACGCACCGGCACGATGTTCGCATTCGAGCGGGATGGGGTAGTGCCGGATATCCTGGTGCTGTCAAAGACGCTCGGCGCCGGGCTGCCTTTGGCCGCAGTCATGACCACCGACGAGATTTCGCAGGCAGCAGACGATCGCGGCTTCCTTTTCTACACCACCCACGTGAACGACCGCTGCCGGCAATGGTTGGGTTGAAAGTCATCGAAGTGGTACAGCGCGACGGGTTGGCGGCAGGTGCCGCCGAGTTGGGCGACCGCACTCGGCACGCGCGCTCTCGGATGCCGTCACCGATAACGCGCTGCATCTCGGACTGAACGCCAACATCGTGCGCACCGGCGCATCCGATGGGGTCATGCGCATTGCTCCGCCATTGACGGCGACCGATGCCGAAATCGATCTCGGTCTCGAACTGTTGGGTGCGGCTCTCGAACGGACGCTCGAGAACCTCCGCTCGCTTCGCGAAGCGCCGGCGCTCGCTGCCGTCGGGACAGGATAAGCCGACACAAAAGCCTGCGCGTCAGCGGCAGGGCAGGGTCGTCGTCGAGCGTAGCCGAGCGGGACGTCGTCGAGCGCCACGGCGCG
>JAFASL010000730.1 GCA_019244535.1 Alphaproteobacteria bacterium | reverse complement strand
CTCGCAGCCTTCGCGGATCGGCTGGAAATAGGCGGTCTCGTGGATCGCGCCGTCGATCGCGACGGTGGTTTCTTCTTCGAGATGCAGGCCCAGGCCCGGATAGAGGCGGTCCATCTCCTTGATGACGCCGCGCAGGTTCTTCGCCTCGACGGTGAATTCGCGCACGCCGCCGGTGTAGCGGCGGCTGAACCCCGACGTGAAAACGACCCGCGCGGCCATTGCCTTAGTCCCTCCTACCCTCACCCACCAGCCCTGCCGGCTTGGTCCCCCCTCTCCCGCATTGCGGGAGAGGGTGCTGAGCGCAGCAAAGCGGATGAGGGTTCTGCATCAATCGTCCGCGTGGCCCTGGTCGAGGGCGGCGCGGATCCTGGGCGGCGACATCGGCAGTTCGGTCAGGCGGCGGTGGATCGCGCTGTCGATCGCATTGGCGATCGCCGCCATCGGCGGCACGATGTTGACCTCGCCGACACCCTTGGCGCCATAGGGGTGCGCCGGGTTCGGCACCTCAACGAGCACCGCGTCGATCATCGGGATGTCGGGGGCGACCGGGACGCGGTAATCGAGGAAGCCCGGATTATCGAGTCGCCCCTGCTTGTCGTAGATGTATTCCTCGTTGAGCGCCCAGCCGATGCCTTGCGCCACACCGCCCTGGATCTGGCCTTCGACATAGGAGGGATGGATCGCCTTGCCGACATCCTGGGCCGCCACATAACGCAGGATCGTCACCTTGCCGGTCTCGGGATCGATCTCGACATCGCAGAACTGGGTCGAAAACCCCGGCGCCATGCCGCCGGCATTGACCGATGCGGCAGCGGTGATCGGGCCGCCGGTCAGCGCCTTCTTCGCGGCCAGTTCCTTCAGCGGCAGCGGCGGAAAATCGCCGACATTGCTGCTGGCGGGCTTCGCCTGGCCATCTTCCCAGACCACACCGTCGACATCGACGTCCCAGATCATCGCCGCGCGGGCGCGCAATTCGTCGACGATTTTCTTGCTGGCCTCCACAACCGCCATGCCGGTCGCAAACGTGACGCGCGAGCCGCCCGTCGGGTTCGTAAAGCCGACCGAGGCGGTGTCGGCGACAATCGAGCGCACCTGATTGTAATCGACGCCCAAGGTCTCGGCCGCCATCAATGCCATCGAGGCGCGCGAGCCGCCGATATCGACGCTGCCGGTGGAGACGATGACGGTGCCGTCCTCGTTGACCTGGACGCTGGCGCTCGACTCGCCGGCGCCGTTGAACCAATAGCCCGAGGCGACGCCGCGCCCCTGATTGGGGCCGAGCGGCGCTTTGTAGGCCGGATGATTGAGCAGCGCTTCCACGGTCTCGGCATAGCCGCCATGGCTCATCTTGGGCCCGTAGATCATCGTGGTTCCGGGCCGCGCCGCGTTTTTGAGCCGCAGTTGCAGCGGATCCATGCCGATTTTCTTCGCCAATATGTCGAGCACGCTCTCGACCGCGAAGGCCGAAATCGGCGACCCCGGCGCCCGATAGGCCGACGCTTTCGGGCGGTTGCTGACGACGTCGTAACCGACGGTACGAGCATTAGCGATGTTGTACGGGGAGAATGCGCACAGACACCCATTCATGACAGGCGAGCCGGGGAAGGCGCCGGCCTGGAATTTGAAGATGCCTTCCGCGGCGGTGATCGTGCCGTCCTTCTTAACGCCGATCTTAACCCACATCGAGGAGCCCGAGGTCGGTCCGGTCGCCTTGAAGGTCTCCTCACGGCTCATCACGATCTTGACCGGGCGGCCGGTCTTTTTCGACAGAGCAGCCGCGATCGGCTCGAGATAGACCGGGATCTTGCCGCCAAAGCCACCGCCGATCTCCGAAGGCGTCACCCGCACGAGGCCGACCGGCATGCCGAGCAGCTTTGCGGTCAGGGCGCGCACCCCGAAATGGCCCTGGGTCGCGGTCCAGACCTCGGCCTGGCCGTCGGCATCGACGCGCGCGGCGCAGGCATGCGGCTCGATATAGGCCTGGTGCACCGCCGCGGTCTTGAACTCCTTCTCGACGACGACGTCGGCCTCGGCGAAGCCCTGCTCCAGATCGCCGATCTGAAATTCGAGCCGTTTCGAGACATTCGACGGCTTGGTCGGCGCCGGCTCGATGCCGCGGGTGATCATGTCTTCGAACAGCAACGGCGCGTCCGGCTTCATCGCCTCGTCGACATCGATGACGTGCGGCAGAACCTCGTAATCGATCGCGAGCAGCACCGCCGCCTCGTCGGCAACCGATTTGCTGATCGCGGCGATGGCGGCGACCGGGTGGCCTTCATAGAGCGCCTTCTCGCGGGCCATAATGTTGCGAGTGATGTGCCAGAAATTCTGCGCCACCCGCTCGGGGCCGACATATTCGAATTTCTGGTCGGGGAAATCGGCCGCGGTCACCACCGCTTTCACGCCGGGCAGAGCCAGCGCTTTCGAGGCGTCGATCGAGCGGATACGGGCATGCGCATGCGGCGAGCGGATGACCTTGCCGTAGAGCGTGCCGGCGGTCGCGAAATCGGCGCCGTACATTGCGCGCCCTGTCACCTTTGGCACGCCGTCCGGGCGGATCGGCCGGGTTCCAACCCACTTCAACTGCGTCGGCGATATGTCGTTCACCGCAACCTCCACTCGTCAGGTCGATCTGTTATGCATTAGCGTTGCGCGGCGCGGCCGCAAATGCAAGACCGACGGAGGAAGCCATGGCTCTGGAAGTAAGGCGAATAGTCACCGGGCACGACCCGAACGGCAAGGCCGTCGTCAAGACCGATGAGCGTCTGGCCGCAGTTCCGCGGCTCGGGCGTCCGCATATTGCGGGCTGCGAGATCTGGTCGACCGACAAGATGCCGGTCGACAATACGTCGGAGGAGGCCGAGGCAGCGCAGCGCGCCGGCTTTGTCAAGCGCTACAATTATGTTGGCACTGGCCAGGGCACGGTCATTCGCATCACCGAATTCGCGCCCGGTGCCCCGAAATTCATGCACCGCACCGAAACGATCGACTACGCGCTCTTGTTGTCGGGCGAATGCGATCTCGAGCTCGACAGCGGCGAGATCGTGCATGTGAAGCCGGGCGACATCGTCGTGCAGCGCGGCACGATGCACGCCTGGGTCAACAACGGCCCGGCGCCGGCCGTGTTCGCGTTCATTCTGATCGACGCGGACCCGGCCAACGCCGGCGGCCACGAATTGCGCACGCATTTCCCGGC
>JAFASL010000669.1 GCA_019244535.1 Alphaproteobacteria bacterium | reverse complement strand
CCGGGATCCTGCAAGGCAGTGTCGCGCCCTCGCCGGTCGGAGTGGATTCCTACGCTGTCGTCCAATATCTCGGCAGCCGCGACGTGATCGACGACCTCTGCAAGACCCTCGATCTGCGCGGAATATTTTCACGGCCGGAAGCGGACTGGCTGGCGCGGCTGCAGCTTCCCGTATCGATCGAGGAATTAGTCCGGTACTGGAAAGGCCAAGTGGACGCGTTCTACGACATTACCAACGGAACAATCGTCGTGCGGGCCCGCGCCTTCACGCCGGACGATGCACTGCGATTGGCACAGGCAATCCTCGCCTCGGCGGAGCAGCTGGTCAATGACTTGTCGGCGAGAGCCCGCCGCGACACCTTGAGCAATTCGGAAAAGGAAGTCCACCGCACCGAAAGGCGGCTCAAGACCGCGCTCGCCCGGCTGCGCGAGTTTCGCGACCGGGAAGGTATCATTGACCCGCGCAAGACGGCCGATGCGACCCAGGCGTTGGCCGGCAGAATTCGCGACGAGATCGTCCGGACCGACACCGAGCTGTCTACTGTGAAGCATTACATGCGGGCCGATGCGCCATCGGTCCGGATGCTGGAAGCGCGCGTCCAGTCGCTCCAGGCCCAACTCCGTTCGGTGGAGAGCCAGGTTACTGACACCGAAAAATCGCAATCCGAAGTTCTCTCTCGGGTGATGGGCGCGTATGAGCGGCTCGAAAGCGAGCGGAGCTTTGCCGAGAGGGCCTATCAGCACGCATTAGAGGCGCTCGACCGCGCGCGCGTGAACGCCGACCGGCAGCAGGTCTACATTGCGGGATTGTTCAGCCGAGCCTGCCCGAGGAAGCGCTCTATCCACGCCGGTTCCGCAGTGTCGGCATTGCGCTGTTTCTGTGCTGTGCCGTCTGGCTGATCGGCGCCTTCACTGTCCAGACCGTGCGAGAGCACCTGTAAACTGCAATGGCGACGCTAGAAATCGAGACCCAGCCCCGGCTGTCGCCGGCACCGCCGATCGCGGCCTCGCCGTTTCGTCATGCACGGCGCAGACGCAAGAGGCTCGCGTTGATCGCGAGCGACAGCGATTTGTGCGGGATTGCGGCGTACACGCGAAGCCTGGAGAAACAACTCGACGGAATTTTTGAAGTTACGGTATTCGACCTCGACCAGTACCTGCTGCGCAGCACACATGGCCGCGTCAGAAAATTTGGTGACCGGCACATCCTCGATATTTGCCGCACAATCAGGGAGTTTGATGCAGTCAATCTGCAGCTCGAGCACGGCACCTTAGGTCGCGACTGTCACGATATTCATCGGCGTTTTTCGTGGATTTTGCGGGCGGCGCCGCGGCTTTCAGTGACCTTTCACACCGTATTCCAGTGTGAAGCCTTTAATTATCGGGAGTACTTCAGAGAACTTTTGAAGCGCAATTTCGCCAAGGCCATTGCAATGAGGGCGCAGTACAACCGCGAGCACCTTCTGTCCGCCGGACTTGCTGGCCGGATTCGGCGCGCGCAGCGGTTCAAGCCCGTCAGCCTGATCGTGCATACTCGAAGAGACCTCTGGGTTATGAAATTCGCATATGGCATAAAGAATGTGTACGACCATCCGCTTTCATTTCTATCGGCTGACGAGGTGGCGGATGTTCGTCGCGTCGCCTCGAAGAAAAAATTCCCGGTCCTCGACCACGTGCCCGCGGGTAGCAGACTGGTCGGGGTCTTTGGCTTTCTTGGCCGCTACAAAGGCTTCGACACGGTTGTCAGGGCGTTGCACCACCTGCCGAAGGATCATCATTTGCTGATTTTCGGCGGGGTGCACCCGAATGAAATAAAGCCGCACCAGCCGGTCGATCCCGTCGTCTCCTCACTGTTCGACGCGGGCTATGTGGACACCAGCGTCGCGGAGCGGATCAGACCGAATGTCGAGGGCGCCGCGCCGGTGGTTTCGGTCGCTGTCGACAGCTCGATGCGCGATCTGCTGATCGAGCATCCAAAGGATCTGTCGGACCGCATACATTTTATGGGCGCCCAGAGTGACGCGGATTTTCTTTCCGGCATGGCGATCTGCGACACTGTTGTATTTCCTTATCTGGAGGTCGGGCAATCCTCGTCGGGCCCGATTTCGCAGGCGCTGGAGCTCGGCTGCCGGGTTATTGCGTCACGCACCCACACCTTTCTTCAGCTCAGCCGCTACCACCACAACATGATCGAATTCTTCGACATCGGAAACCACCTCGAACTGGCGGGCCGTATTCGAGCGCGGCCGCAATTCGAGCGGCGCGAGCACCTTCCGGCATTCAACGTCGAGACCAACAAAGCCGTCTATCTCGCTGCCAACGGCACTCCAGCCGCGGTCTCTCGCGCCAGAGTGTAACCTCAAATAAACCGCGACAACCGGACCCTGCGAACCTATCATCAGGGGACGGCGCTGCAAGTCGGCCGCCAGCGAAACGGAGGAGCGCGGAATGAAAAACGGGTTTCGGGTTTATGATTCCGACACACATGTCAATCCTGCCGCGGAGGTACTCGAGCGCTATGTCGACCCCTCGTTTCGCGCTCGTCTGCCGGAACTGGCGCCTTACCGCTTCGCCGTTGGCGAAGGAGCCGTCGCGGGCGTAGCCGGCCTCCACAATTATCGCGTCGGTACGAAATACTATCGGCGGGTTCTCGGTGAGGAGGCGCCGCGCGACACCTTCACCGGCCGCGAGACAAAATGGATGGGCAGCAAAATGCCGCGGCCCGGAGTGCAGGACGATCAAGCCGAAAACCGGGTCAAGGATATGGACGACGAGGGCACGGACGTCCATTTTCTGATCCCGACTTCCTGGCTCAGCCTCGTCGGTCTCCCGGACCCGGCGCTCGAAATCGGGATGATCCGGGCCTACCACCGCCACATGGCCGATTTTTGCGGTCAATTCCCGACCCGATTGAAGAGCATGATCGTTGCCTCCTCTCGCAACGTCGACGAGGCGGTGCGCGAGATTCGCGAATGGGGAAATTCCAAATGGGCAGTGGCGGTGATGCCGTTGCTCGCCAAGGACGTACCGGCCGATCATCCGGACCTGCATCCGATCTGGCGGGCTGCCGCCGACCATGATTTGCCGATCGCCAACCACAGCTTTACGTGGAACCCGCCTTATTATCCCGGTTATCTGGATCTCTGGGACAACATCTTCCTCGGCCGTCTGGCGGCCCACCCCTGGGGGGCCATGCGGTTTGTCGGGTCGTTTATCGGCGGCGGCCTCTTCGACCAATACCCCACGTTGCGGATGGGTGTGCTCGAATTCGGCTTTGGCTGGCTGCCGTTCTGGGCGCGCCGGATGGACGAGCAGGCGGTTTATGTCGGCGGCACCGCGCCCTTGAAGCAGAAACCCAGCGAATACATGCAAAGCGGCCGGTTCTTCTGCAGCATCGAGCACCATGAAGGGGAAGACATGTACAATTACGTCACTCACTTCCTGGGTGACGATGTGCTGATGTACGCCTCTGACTATCCGCACTCGGAATGCCAGTTCCCTGACTCGGTCGACAACATCCTCGCCTGGAAGAGCCTCAAACCGGAAACGACAAAAAAGCTCCTCGGCGGCAACGCCGACCGGTTTTTCAAGCAGGTCTGATCTCGCGGAAGCGGCGAGGAGAGCTGCCATGAGGAGCGGGTTTCGCGTTTACGATGCGGACACGCATGTCAGTCCCTCCGCCGAGGTTCTCGAGCGCTATCTCGACCCGAGCTTTCGGGAACGCCTCGCCGAGCTGGCACCCTACCGCCTCGACGTCGGCGACGGTCTGCACTCCTACAGCTTCGGCAGGAAATTCTATCGCCGCGTGCTCGGCGAAGCGAAACCACGCGAGACCTTCACCGGCCGCGAGTCGCGCTGGCGCGGCAGCAAATTGCCGCGTCCCGGGGTGCAGGACGCCGACGCCGCCAACCGCGTCTTGGACATGGACGACGAGGGAACGGATGTGCATTTCCTGATCCCCGGCTCGTTTATGAGCTTTGTCGGGCTGGACGATCCGGCCTTCGAGGTCGCGATGACGCGCGCCTATCACCGCCACATCGCCGATTTCTGCGGGCAGTATCCGAACCGGTTGAAGAGCCTGATCGTTGCCTCTGCCCGCGTTCCCGAGGAAGCTGCGCGCGAAATCCGCGAATGGGGGAATGCGAAATGGGCGGTCGCGGTCAAGCCGCTGATGCCGACCGACATCCCGCCCGATCATCCCGACCTCGAGCCGATCTGGCGGGCCGCGCAGGAGCACGATTTGCCCATCGCGCACCACAGCTCGACCTGGAACCCGCCCTATTACCCCGGCTATCAGGACGTCTGGGACAACATCTTCCTCGGCCGGATGGCTTCACACCCGTGGGGGGCGATGCGCTTCGTCGCAGCCTTTATCGGCGGCGGGATTTTCGACCGGTATCCGAGCCTGCGTATGGGTGTGCTCGAATGCGGCTTCGGCTGGCTTCCGTTCTGGGCCCGGCGCATGGATGAGCAGGCGATCTATGTCGGCGGCACCGCTCCGCTCAAGCATCGGCCCAGTGAATACATCACGGGCGGCCGCTTTTTCTGCAGCATCGAGCGGCAGGAAGGCGAGGACATGTTCAACGCGGTCACCGGCTTTCTCGGCGACGAGGTCTTGATGTACGCCTCCGACTACCCGCACTCGGAATGCCAGTTCCCGAACTCGGTAGGCAACATCCTTGCCTGGTCGAGCCTCAGCGAACAGACACGGACAAAGCTCTTCTGGGGCAACGCGAACCGGTTCTTCAAACAGACCTGATCTCTTGAAGAAATTGGGATCGGGCCTCGTCGGGAATCGAATCAATTCTCGCTTTCCCGGCGAAAGCCGGGATCCATTCGTCCACCAGTGCTGCACATCGGGCAATCGCAATGCTTATGACCCAATGAAGAGTTAGTGCGATGGAGCAATGGGCCCCGGCTTCCGCCGGGGAGGCCAATAACTTGTGGGCGAATGAATTCCCTTACCAAGCGCTGACCGCTATCCGGTGCTCTGTTCGCGCAGCTTGAAACGCTGGATCTTGCCGGTTGCGGTTTTTGGCAGGTCTTCGAGAAAGGCGTACCAGCGCGGGCACTTGAATGGCGCGAGCAGTTCTCTTGCATGCGCGTCCAGAACCCGGACGAGTTCCTCGTCTCCTCGAACGCCATGTCTAGGGACGACAAACGCCTTCGGCTTCAAAAGCCCGTCCTGGTCCGGCACGCCGACGACCACCGCCTCGAGCACATTTTCATGCGCGACGAGCGCTGCTTCGACCTCGGCCGGTGAGACGTACATCCCGCTGACCTTCATCATATCGTCGCTGCGGCCGCAATAGACGTAATACCCGTCCTCGTCCTCGAAATATTTGTCGCCGGTGCGGGTCCATTGGCCGATGAACGTTGCCCGGCAGCGCTCGCGGTTGTTCCAGTAGCAGGCGGCGCTCGATGGCCCGCTGACCAATAGGTCGCCGATCTCGCCGCGGCGCACCGGTTTCTCCTCCTCGTCGACGATCTTCAGCTCGTAGCCCGGAATCGGTCTGCCGGTCGTGCCGTAGCGCACCGAGTCCGGCCAGTTGCTAAGGAAGATGTGCAGCATTTCGGTCGAGCCGATCCCATCGAGGATGTCGACGCCGATCCGCGCCGCCCAGCGCCGGCCGATCTCCTGCGGCAACGGCTCGCCGGCCGAAACGCAACGGCGCAATGCCAGCTCGTCACGTGATGGCAGCTCGTTGCTGGCGAGCATCGCATTGTAGAGCGTCGGCACACCGTAAAATATGGTCGGCTGCCGCTCACGCAATACGCGGCTGACGGACGCGGGGGTGGGCCGCTCCGCCATCAATACGCTGGTGGCGCCAACTGCCAGCGGAAACGTCAGCGCGTTGCCGAGGCCGTAGGCGAAGAACAGCTTTGCCGCCGAGAATACGATATCGCTCTCGTTGATGCCGAGCACCGGAATCGCATAAAGCTCAGCTGTCTTCAGCAGGCTCGAATGGATGTGCACAGTACCTTTCGGCCGGCCGGTCGACCCCGAGGAGTAGAGCCAGAAGCAGGGCTCGTCTGGATGGGTCGGGGCAGTTTCGGACGCGGCCGGCATATCCGCTAGCAAAGCGGCCAGCGAATGATCCTGCGCGGGGTCACCAGAGACAATCAAGGCGCGCTGTTCGGGCAAATCGGCCAAAGCCGCTTGTATTACCGGCAACAAAGGCGCTGAAACGACAACCGCCCGAGCGCGGCTATCGGCGGCCATAAACGTGAACTCGGGCGCGGAGAGCTGCGTGTTGACCGCGACGGGAACGACCCCGGCCTTGATCGCGCCAAGAAAGGCGGTCGGAAAATCGATCGTGTCGTGCAGGCACAGGAGAATGCGCTGCTCCCGATGGATGCCAAGCCGGTGCATCAGATTGGCGA
>JAFASL010000641.1 GCA_019244535.1 Alphaproteobacteria bacterium | reverse complement strand
GACTGGCCCCATCCCTGCGTCGATTGTCGAGCGGGCATCATGCTGGCCCGGCTGCGCGCTCTACGAGAATGGCTGCTACGCTGAAACCGGCGCCCTCGCCATGCATTGGGATCGCCTTTCCCGCGGTCTCGCGGGTGAGTCTTGGTCGGAGTTCTGCGCCAAAGTTGCGGCGCTCAGGCCCGGTCGTCTGTGGCGCTACGCGCAAGCCGGCGATCTGCCGGGATATGGCGCAAAGATCGACGGTATTTTGCTTGAGCAGCTCGTCGAAGCTAACTCTAGCAAAACCGTCATCGCCTTCACCCCAAGCCCGTCCTTGGCGATGATCCTGTCGCTTCGGAGAATCGGCGCCTAATCGCCGCGGCGCTCGAAGCCGGGTTCACATCAACCTGTCGGCCGACAATGCCGCGCATGCGGATAAGATGGCCGGACTGGGCATTGCACCCGTCGTGATCGTGCTTGGCCGAGACTACGCGCGTCGCGCAGTTCGGCACCGGTTCAAGAGACGGCGAGACGAGTGGGCCATGATCGGCATTCGCGCTCATGGTGCCTGGCGGCAGGTCGAAGCCGCAATGGCCGCCCGAGATGTGCCAGCCGGAGAAAGCTGGGTCTTCTCGGGGCACAGGACGATGGCCGAGGTCATCGCGGACGAAACAGTAGCGGCTTGACGCTTCAACCCCCTGATCTGCGGATCGGGGGTTTTTGCGTCCGCGCGCGATGGGACTGAACCCCAAAGTGCAACCCGTATTGGCGCCACAAGGATTGGGGCGATCGCGCCCCAATTCTCTCTGGCGGAGGCGGACGACCGATATGCCTCGCTAATTCTAGAGAGCGACAGTCGACCCTAGGGCTGGGGAGCTCACCAAAGAATTTCTTGCCATCCAGATTCAAAGGTTACCAAAATCGCGCCAAAACCCGGGTACTCCGGGGGTCAACTGTGGTGAACAGTTCGGAGGTGCATGATGCGCGCGATGGACGTAATGACGACCGACGTGATCACGGTTGATCCGGATACCACGGTCCAAAACCTAGCCACGTTGCTTGCTGAACGTGGCATCAGCGGCGCCCCGGTGGTCGATTCGAACGGCCGTCTCGTCGGCGTCATCAGCGAGGGTGACTTACTGCATCGTGCTGAGATCGGCACCGCGCGTCGCCATCGCGTGCGCCGCCGCTCGTGGTGGCTCGACCACTTCGCCTCCGATCTAGCGCGCGATTACGTCAAATCGCATGGCCGCACCGTCAAGGAGATTATGACGCGCGATGTCGTGACCGTCACCGAGGATACCGACCTTGCTGAAATCGCGGCGTTGTTGGAGGCGAAGCGGATCAAGCGCGTCCCGGTCGTGCGGGAAGGCAAAGTCGTCGGGATCATCAGCCGGGCAAATATTGTCCGCGCGGTTGGAGCAACAAAGGGAACGGCACCACGCGAAGGCGAGGGCGACGACCGCTCGATCCGTGCCAGGCTCCTCGCCGAGCTCGGCCGTGAGGAGTGGGCGCAGGTCTGGCCGGAGGACATTATTGTGCGCGACGGTATCGTTCATTTCTGGATCTCCGCGGATGAGCCTGCAGAAAGGCGGCAAGCACTGCGGGTCGCGGCGGAAACCATCGCTGGCGTCCGCGGCGTCGAGGAACACCTCGTGCCCGCCCCAATGATTCCCGCTTTCTAACCCGCATCTATCGATGACCGAAAAGAGGGATCGCCGAGCCGCCGCGACTCGTGCTGTAAAGCCGGCGGCCTGACGCCAATGGCACCGCCGGCAGGGAGGATAGGAATGGCAAAGAAGCCCTACATCATCGCGCTCGAAGAACATTACCAGGACCCTGAGGTCAAACAGCTCGGCGCAGGTCCAGGCGCGGGTCACGACGTCGTTGAGCGACTCGACGATCTCGGCGCATTGCGCATCCGCGAGATGGATGAGGCTGGAATCGATCTGCAGGTCCTATCGCACTCAATTCCCGGGCTGCAGGCGGTCGATGCCGAAACCGGGCCGCCCTTGGCGCGCCGCACCAATGACCGGCTATATGAGGCGGTGCAGCGCCATCCGGATCGTTTTTCCGCTTTCGCCGCGCTGCCAACTGCCAACCCGCGCGCCGCGGCCGACGAGCTGGAGCGCGCTGTCACCCAGCTCGGGTTCAAGGGCGCAATGGTCAACGGCATGACAAATGGCGCCTTTCACGATGACAAGCGTTTCTGGCCGATCTGGGAGCGGGCGGCCAAACTCGACGTGCCGATCTACATCCATCCTGCCTTGCCGCACCCTGCGGTGATCGAGGCCTACTACAAGGATTACGTGCAATCGCATCCCGGCGTCCTGCGTGCTGCCTGGGGGTTCACGGTCGAGACCGCTACACAGGGGCTGCGCTTCGTCCTGAGCGGCGTGTTTGACGCCCACCCCAACCTGAAAATCATTCTGGGGCACATGGGAGAGGGGCTGCCATTCCTGCTTTGGCGCATCAGTCATGGGCTGCGCGCGACAATGAAGGAGAAGACGTTCCGCGATATTTTCTGCCAGCATTTCTGGATCACGACGAGCGGCTTTTTCTCAGATACCGCGCTTACGTGCAGCATGATGGAAATGGGTATCGATCGCATTCTGTTCTCGGTCGACTATCCCTTCGCCGAAAATCTGCCCGGAACCGAATGGCTGAAAACCTTGCCGCTCGGCCCCGAGGACACTGAGAAACTGCTGAACGGCAATGCCCGTCGCCTGCTCAAGATCTGAGGGTGATGGTCCCAAGGTGCGTATAGTGACTGGCGCAGGCATCGCGCTTAGAACGGCTGACGTATTTGGGAGGCGATATCTATCTTGCACCAAGGAGTGTTCCGAGGAGGTTTAAATGCCGATGCGTCTAGGAGGCTCGTGTCGCTGCGGCGCGATCAGCTTCAGCGTCGACAGCCACACGCCGTATCCGTATCAGCGCTGCTATTGCTCGATCTGCCGCAAGAGCGCGGGTGGCGGTGGATACGCGATCAATATCATGGGCCTCGCCAACACTCTCAAAGTGAAAGGCAAAACCGCGCTCGGGGTATGGAATGCACCGATCGACGGCCATGCAGGCTCGGCCGACCGGCATTACTGCAAGCGCTGCGGCACACCGCTCTGGGTCAGCGATGAGCAATGGCCTGAGTTGGTGCACCCGTTTGCCTCGGCGATCGATACGGAGCTGCCCAAGGCGCCTTCGAGCGTGCATCTGCTGCTGCGCGATAAAGCCAGCTGGGTCGAACCGCAGATCGGCCCCAATGACGACTGCTTCGAGGGTTATCCCAAATTATCGATCGAGGACTGGCACAAAAA
>JAFASL010000616.1 GCA_019244535.1 Alphaproteobacteria bacterium | reverse complement strand
CAAGCGTGTATCGATTACGGGGCCGATGTCGCGATCAATTACCGCACCCAGGATTTCGTGCAGGTCGGCAAGGAATTCACCAATGGCCGCGGGGTCGATGCGATCCTCGACATGGTCGGCGGCAACTATATCCCGGCGCAGCTCGATCTGTTGGCGCGCGAGGGACGGCTGTGCTTTGTCGCGCTGATGCAGGGGTCCCGCGTCGAAGCCGATTTCGGTCTGATCCAGCGCAAGCATCTCACCGTCACCGGCTCGATGCTGCGCTCGCGCCCCGTCGAAGAGAAGGCCGCGATCATCGCCGCATTACGGGAGAAGGTCTGGCCGCTGTGGGCGGCCGGCAAATTGCGCACCTTCACCTACAAGCAATTCCCGCTCGTCGAAGCGGCGGAGGCGCACCGCTTGATGGAATCGAGCCAGCACATCGGCAAGATATTGCTGGTGCCGTGACGGCGGTGGCTGAAGGGGAGGTTCTGTGTTAAAAAATCATGACAGCGGCTGAGACGTACGCAATTTTGAGTGTTTATCAAGAATGGCGGCGTAGCGGGTGGCTGCCGGCAACCGGTGAATGGAGACGAGAATGGCTCTGCTTGAAGACGTGTTCAAAGGGAATGCGATCACCGGGGTCGCGGTTGGCGCCGCGGCGCTGTTCTTCGGCCCGACGGTTCTGCCAACGATCGGCCGGGCCTTGCGTCCCGTTGCCAAGACCGTGATCAAGGGCGGGATCATGCTCTATCGTGAAACCGTCGCCGGTATCGGCGAGCTGACCACCGATCTCGTCGCTGAGGCGAAAAGCGAACTCGAACACGTTGGCTCCGCTGGCAGGGAAGCGCTTGGCGCCAGAGCTTCGACACCCCAACAAGGCTCGCGCGAAAAGCATTGAGCATGGCGCAGGAGCAACCCGTTCCTGTTCGGCCACGGCCAGGACGCCTCGGGACGATCGTCACCGCGGCGCTGGCCGGTCTCGCGGGCGGACTGCTCGCACCGCTGGTGCTGCCGCGGCTGGAGCGCGGCTTCCGGCCGGCCACCAAGAGCCTGTTCAAGACCGGGATCGCACTTTACGAGCGGGGCCGCGAGCGGGCCGCCGAAATGGGCGAGTTCGCCAGCGATGTGATGGCTGAAGCCCGGGCCGAGTATGAGCAGAGCACCCCCTCCGACGAGAGCGGCGCGGCGGCCAACGAGGTGGTCAGGCTGCGCAATCGGTCTGCCAGGGAGGCCGGATCGCCGAATGCCTAGCCTGCCGGCGGCCCGGATCAGCCATTTCACCGCTCGGCGGTTGCGGATCAAGGTTCCGGAAAAACGGCGGAACACGGCCTTCTTTACTGCCGTAGCCGAACGGCTCGCGGCATGGGAGAGCGTCGAGAGTGTCGAAACCAATCCGCTTACCGGCAGTGTTCTTATTCATTACTCGGACCCGCAGAGACTGTTCCTCGAAGCGGTCGCCAAGAACGACATGTTCGAGGTCGATTTCGACGCGGTCTTTGCGCAGCCCGAGCCTGTCGTCAGCCGCGCCGCCGTCCAATCCTTCGAGACCGCCGATCACGTGTTGCGCCGCTGGACGGGCAACCAGATCGACATTCGCGGCGTGCTTTTCCTCGTACTGCTGGCCGGCGGGGTCTTTCAATTGGCGCGGCGCCGCCTCGACGCGCCTGCGCCGACACTGTTGTGGTACGCGGGTGATCTCATTGGATTGTGGCACGACCGCGGGTCAGACCCGGCGGTCGCGGCTGCATCCGGACCAATCTCCGGGCAGGCCGGGTGACGCAAGTTGAACCAGCCCGCCGTTGTGCCGGTCCATACGGCAGTACCGGGCCGTGCCCGCTTCAGTGTTGCCGGTTTAAAGCGCAATGAAGGGGTAAGACACGCGCTAGAGGCGGGTCTTGCCGGCCGCGGCATTGAATGGGTCAGAGCAAGTGCCGCGACGGGAACCGTGCTGGTGCTGTTCGAGAGCGGTCACGATCTCGTCGAGATTACCCGGAGATTGCGCGAGGCCGCGGAACGTGCCCTCGATCCGGAAAACGCCCGGGCCGACCCCGCGCGGCCTGCATGGCACGCAATGGATGCGGACAAGGTTCTGGGCGCCGTCGATAGCCGACGATCCGGATTGTCCGGTGCAGAGGTAAAGCAGCGGCTCATCGCCACCGGCATCAATGCGATACCGCCGATACGCGGTCGCACCCAATTCGAAATCTTGCTATCGCAGTTTCGTAACCTGCCGATAGCGCTACTGGGGGCGGGCGCACTGTTGTCAATCGCAACTGGCGGCCTCCTCGACGCTGCGATCATTCTGGGCGTGATCGGGCTTAATGGCGCAATTGGATTTATTGCGGAAGCACGCGCCGAAGCGACGATCAGCAGCCTGCGTGAAAGCCGGGCCCCGGTATCGCGCGCAGTACGGGACGGAAGGGAATGCGACGTGCCGGCCGAAGAGCTCGTGCCGGGAGATCTCATCGAGCTGCGCCGCGACGAGCTGATCCCCGCCGATGCACGTGTTATTGCAGCCAATCTGCTGACGGCGAACGAAGCGGTATTGACGGGGGAGAGCACTCCAGTCGCCAAGGCGGCCAATGTTGTCGCTCATCAATTGGCAGCAATCGCCGACCGTCACAATATGGTCTTTCGGGGAACCGTCGTGACGGGAGGAGCTGGGCGCGCTGTCGTCACGGCTACGGGGCCGGAGACCGAGCTCGGCCGAATTCAATCGCTGTTGAGTTCTGAAGATCAGCCGGCGACACCTCTGCAGCGCAATTTGGACCAGCTCGGGCGCCAGCTGGTGTTCGGATCTGTCGTGGCGTGCGGGCTGTTCGGGGCAATCGGGCTGATCCGCGGCTTTGGGCTGTTATCGCTGCTGAAGACCGTCATCTCGCTCGCAGTCGCGGCAGTGCCGGAAGGGCTGCCGACCTTGGCTACGACAACGCTCGCGCTGGCGATCCAGCATCTGCGGGGCCGCGGCATCGTTATTCGCCGCCTGAGCGCAGTCGAGGGGCTGGCCGCGGTCGACGTCGCGTGCTTCGACAAAACCGGCACATTGACGCTCAACGATATGAGCGTCGTTCGTGTGTACTGGAACGGGACACGGGCGCGTCTCGTCGGCGAGGAGTTCCGCACCGAGCACGAAATGCCGGTGGATTGCGCGACTGACCGCGAGCTGGCACGCCTGCTCGAACTCGCCGCCCTCTGCAACGATGTCGAGTTGCTCGATACATCCGCCGGCAATGGATCAGCCACCGAGGTAGCGCTGGTTCGAGCGGCACTCGCAGCCGGCCTCGATGTAGAGGCGAGCCGCGCCCGGCATCCGCGACGCGCTACACTCCAACGCGCTGAAGACCGGCGTTACATGCTGACCGTGCACGACGCCTCGGACGGCCAGCGGCTCGTCATCGTCAAAGGCGATCCCCGTGAGGTGCTGGCGCTCTGTGAATGGCGGCTGCACGACGGTGTTGTCACACCGCTCGGCCCCGGGGATCGGTCCGCCATCGAGGCGGAAAATCTGGCAATGGCGGAAAGCGCCCTGCGCGTTCTGGCGATTGCCTACCGGTCGGCAGTTGCCGAGGAGCGCGAGACGCAAACCCGGCACGATTTCATCTGGGCCGGTCTCATTGGGATGGCCGATCCGATACGCAAAGCCGCGCCAGGCCTCATCGAAGCCTTTCGCCGCGCCGGCATCACCAGCATTATGCTGACGGGCGACCAAAAAGCGACGGCGGCGGCGATTGCCGCCGAGCTCGGGCTCACAAATGGAAGCGGCGAGGAGATTGTCGAAGCCAATCAGCTGGACGATTTTCTCGCGGAACCCAAGCCCGCCGCTGATCTGCCGCGGGTATTCGCTCGGGTGGCGCCCGGGCAGAAATTGCAGCTGGTGAAAACGCTGCAACGCCGCGGGCTTACCGTCGCAATGGTCGGCGACGGTGTCAACGACACGCCACCGTTGCGGGCCGCCGATATCGGCATCGCTCTCGGACGCTCGGGAGTGGAGGCAGCGCGCGGCATTGCAGATGTCGTATTGCTAGAGGACGACCTGGCTGCTCTGCCCATTGCCGTCGAGCGGGGCCGCGCTGTGGCGACCAATATCCGCAAGGCGATCCGCTACCTGCTGGCGACCAATCTCAGCGAGGTCATTTTTATGCTCGTCGCTGCCGCGGCTGGCAGGGCCCATCCGCTCAGTCCAGTGCAGCTGCTGTGGATCAATCTGTTGACGGATGTTCTACCGGCGCTCGGGCTCGCAATGGAGCCGGCGGACCCGGATACGATGGCTCGCCCGCCTCGGGATGGACATGAGCCGGTCATCTCGCCGGCCGAATTCGGCACCCTGGGACGCGATGCCAGCCTGATCGCCGGTAGTGCATTCATCGCTCAGGCCTGTGCAGCCCGCTTCGGCGGCTCGGCGCAATCGAGACAGACCGTCGGGTTTGCCAGCCTCGTCTCGGCTCAGCTGTTTTATGCTTTTGCCTGTCGGTCGAGGAGCAGATCGATCCTCGCCGAGCCAAACCTTCCGTCCAACCCATTCTTCCTCGGCGCGCTCGGCAGCGCCTTTGCGGCGCAAGCGGCCGCCTTGTTCCTCCCCGGCTTCCGAAACCTGTTCGGACCGCCGCTCGGCGTCGCAG
>JAFASL010000587.1 GCA_019244535.1 Alphaproteobacteria bacterium | reverse complement strand
TGCGTGCCAGATTGCGGCGCGCGGGCCACCGCGCCTACGAAGCCGAGTTTACCGAGCCGATCGTCGTCACTGCGTATCAAGATTTTTTCGACCAGGTGACACGCTGATGTGCGGGATTGCCGGGCTGATGACATATGACGGCGCGGCCCCACCGCCGGCCCCGCTACGCGCCATGGGCGAGGCGCTGCGTCATAGAGGTCCGGATGGTGACGGCCGGTACCGCTCGAACGATGTCGGAATGGTGCAGACGCGGCTGGCGATCATCGACCTCGCGACGGGGGATCAGCCTCTCTACGAGCCGGGCGGGGCAGCGTTGATTGCCAATGGCGAGATCTACAATTACCTGGAGCTGCGTGCCGCTTTCAGGCGCACCGAGCCGACAGCCTTTTCCACGCAGTCTGATTGCGAGCTGCCGCTGCACCTTTATCGTCGATATGGGCTCGGCTTCACCGCGCATCTGCGAGGCATGTACGCGATCGCACTGCACGATCCGGCAGCCGGCCAACTGGTTCTCACCCGCGATCCGTTTGGCATCAAGCCCCTCTACTACGCCGAAACGCCGCGCGTTTTTGCCTTCGCCTCCGAGCCCAGCGCTTTGATTGATGCCGGTATCGTCGCGCCACAGCTCGTTCACTCGGTACGCAACGAGCTGGTGCAGATGCAATTTACAACCGGCCGTGAAACGATATTTGCCGGGATCAACCGCGTCCTTCCGGGCGAAACGGTCGTGGTGCGCCGGGGCCGCATTGTCGAGCGCCGGAGCCGCGCAGCGCTGCCGGAAGGCAGCCCCTCGCAGCTATGCGAGGAAGCGGCGCTCGCGCAGCTCGACGCCGCTCTGATGGAAAGCGTCCGCCTTCACCAGCGTTCGGATGTGCCGTTCGGGATCTTTCTTTCCGGCGGAATCGATTCGACGGCGGTGCTCGCGATGATGGCGCGGCTCGCCGAGCGCCCGGTCAAGGCCTTCACGGTCGGTTTTGCGGCGAGCGAGGTTGCTGACGAGCGCCTGACGGCCCGCGCTGCCGCCGCTTCGATCGGGGCAGAGCATGTCGAACTCGTGTTCGACGAGGCTGATTTCTGGAAGCTCCTGCCCGAAATCATTTCCGCCGTCGATGATCCGGCGGCGGATTACGCGATCCTGCCGACCTGGACTCTTGCGCTGGCGGCACGCAAAGCCGGGCTCAAAGTCATTCTTACCGGCGAAGGCGGTGACGAGCTCTTCGCCGGATACGGACGCTACCGCAGCGCGATGCGTCCGTGGTGGGCGGGTGGGCGCACACCACGCGCGCGAGGCATGCTCGACGGACTGGGATTACTGCGCAGCGAGATAGCCGGCTGGCGGGACGGCATCGCTGCTGCCGAGATCCATAACCACGGCAGCGGGCGCACTCCGTTGCAAGTCGCGCAAGCTGTGGATTGTGCCGATTGGCTCCCGAACGATCTGTTGACCAAGCTCGATCGCTGCCTCATGGCGCACGGCACCGAGGGCCGTACCCCTTTCCTCGATACTGAGTTGGCGGCCATCGTCTTCCGCTTGCCGGATGAACTCAAGGTCAGACGCGGGCTCGGCAAGTGGCTGTTGCGCCGCTGGCTCGCCGAGCGTATTCCCGGCATCCAGCCCTTCAGCCGCAAGCGCGGCTTCACGGTTCCGGTGGCGCGTTGGATTGCGCGACGCGGCGCGGAAATCGGTCCGCTCGTCGCCCGCTCGTCTGCGGTGCGCGAAATCTGCCGGCCCGACGCGGTGAAGCGGCTTTTCGCCGCCCCCGCCGACAGGCGCGCTGCCCGGGCGGCGTGGAACCTGCTCTTCTACGCGCTATGGCACCGCCGGCACATCGAACGCGCCCCATCGCCGCCCGACACGATCGCCGCGCTGGCCGATTGCGGCTGAACCCGCACTCGCAGGGTATTCGCCGCGCTCAGAACAGAATGCCGGTTTCGAACACAAAGCGCGTCTGCGTCGTATTCATGCCGTCGCGGCCAAACGCCAATCCGGGCGTCGTGCTGTTCGCGCTGACATGCGAGAACTCGGCGCGGGCGAAGAAGATCTTGTACTGGTAAGTCGGGGTCAACGTGATGGACCACGCGTTGCTGCCCGGACCATAAAGAAGATTGGGCGCGCCGTTCGTAGCGTTGCCGGTCGAGGAAATGTACTCGAAGCGGATTGGGATGCTGAAACCCGGCAAGGGCGAGTCTTCGCCAAAGGAGTAATTGGCCAAAATCGCGCCGCCATAGGTTGACGCGGCGGTAAAGGCACCGATCGAAGAGGCGGCCGGCACATGGGTGTATTGGAAATACGGCGTGATCGTCCACGGCGCGGCGTTGTACGTATAGACCAAGGTCAGGAGCGTCGAGTTGTTCTGGAACAGTGGCGTGGCAATCGTGGCTTTCGTGGTATGCGCGTAATTGCCTCCGGCTGCCAGAACGAAACTGTTGGAGCTGTCGAGCGTGTAGGTCGCGGAGCCGGAAAGCCAGGTGAAGCGGTCCGAGTAAAATCCGTCGTTCCATGAAAACGCGAAGGTCAGCGGATCCATAGTGTAATTCAGCTGAGCGCCGCGGCTGATCGCCGGCTCCTGGTTCCACAGCAGACCGCGCTCGATGTTCATGTTCTGATACGTAAAAGTGTTTTCGGCGCCGATCAGGGTCGGGAGCTTGCCGCCTTGCACCGAGAAGGCGTCGGTCGGCGCCACCTTTGCCCATGCCATTGGCAGAGCCCCGAAGAAATCACCCGTTGCCTTGTTCGTGTTGAAGTAAGGCGTGCCGAGTGCCGGTATCGTGTACGCCCCGGCCTGGACGTAGTATTGAAAGAGGCCTTCCGGCTTTTGGAAGAAGAACTGGCCGTTGCTCAAACTTCCCAGCGAGCGTTGGTCTCCAGGGAAGGGGTTGTTCTGCCACAGCACGAGAGGGGTAACCGCGCCCGTCACGTAGACAGGACCGAGGGGCCCGGCATCAAAACTCGTTGGGTTCGGGTTGGCGGTAAGCGGTCCGGGCATCACGGGTGTGGTCATGGCGGTCGGTCCGGCCGGCTTTTCGCCTGCGGGGGGCTGCTCGGAGGTCTCCTCGGCTTGCGCCGACACGAGGCTCCCGCCGAGCAACGCCGAAATCAAGACGGCGCCTGGGATGATACGCTTCTTGGTCTGCTTCATACTGACGGCCTTTCCGGTACGATTCCACTCCAGCCCGCGGGCTCGGCCTGCGGTTCTCTCCTAGAGCTGCTGACGGTCCCCTGGGCCTCACTAGCAAGCACCGTACCAGCTCGGGGCGCTAACACCGCCTACGTTTTAAGAACCGGTTGGTTGTGCAGTGCTTGCCCACTTCCGTTATTTTCCGCCCAATGGCATGTCAATACGGTATTCGCCAATAAGGCGAAATTGACTAATTTATAGGCAACTCACATTGTTGCCGCCCCGAGAAGGCAGGCGGCCTATCGCCTAACTCAGGTCGATCTCGAATCGCCGGCACGCGCGACGGAACAGGCGGGATTATTGCAGCCATTGCACCGCAGCCGGACCGAACTCCGTCGCCGTCGGAAGGCGGCGGCGCTGTCGAAGAAAATCGCCCACCCAGACCTGGGCGCGGCGATAATACTGCTGCAACGTGAAGTAGACCGGTTGCACCCGCCCCTTGTCGTCGATCAGCCAGAACCCGCGCTGGCGCCCGTCCCTGACCTCATTGTTGTACATCTCCCAATAAAGGACAAACGGACACCCCCAGGAGAGCCCGGTTCGCATAACCCGGCGCGATAATTGGTCCTGTTCCTGGGGCGAATACCGGTCAGCGGGAAAACCATATTCGCCTATGAAAACCCGCTTTCCGGGCAGGCGGTCTTTTGGCTGCAGCTGCGACTGCAGGTAATCCAGCGCCTGCGGCAGCTTCTGCTCCGGGTCTGGCAGCGAATCATAAGCCGAATAAGAGACATAATCGACGTGGGTTGCCGGCAGGACGAGGTTGGCCGCACGCGGCCGACCGGCGATCGCATCCCACACCAGATTGACCTCTAGGTAGTAATAGACTTGGACGGCGGAACCTGGTGTGTCGCGTTTGGCGTCGTCGACCGCCTGTTGCCTTTTATCTACCCAGGCCGCGACATTCGCCAGCAGTTCGGGGGACGGCTCTTTTTTGCGGCTCTGGGTGAGGTGATTGTCCATCTCCCAATTGCCGACAAAAAACACCTTGCTTGATCCAGTGTAGACTTCGCGCAAATAGCGCGTCAGATCGTAAAGCTCTCGATATTCCGTGCTGAGCCCGGCCGGATCGAACAGCCGCTCCTTGGCCGCAGCAGGGTAAGCCCACATGAGGACATAGGCGAAAGGCATGGCGAGCACGGCGCTGATCGCCGGATCGTTGCCGGCAATGTCGGCCAGAGAATGCTCTCCGCCGTCAGTCGATTTGAGCTCAAATTTTATTGTGTTCGAGCCGAGCGCGGCGATAGCGCGACCCGTCTCGACGAGTGGCGGCGCCGGGCTGAACTGATATGCCGGCCCAAAGGTCTGCGTACCGAGAACGTAATCAAATTGCTCGAATGGCTTCGGCGTTTGTGCTCCGGCGCCGGGCGCAGCGGCGAGCGCGCAGGCCGTGGCGATCAGGCGCAGCAGCGTTCGGTATCGGCGAGGTCTTTTGGGTTCGGACGCGGGCGTCAAGCTCGGATCCAGAACGTCCAGGCTCGGACACCAGTTATTAAGCACCTTCTTCTACCTATGCGGGACACGTTCAGCCGCGCGCTGCAATCATTCGAACAATGAGAGTCATTCCTTGGACAAGAGATGACCGAGCCACCCGCTATCTTTTTGCTGGCGAACGACCGTGTGCTGGCGAACGTCATACAGCTGTTGTACAGCCTGCGAGCTCACGGCTTTCCAAACAAGTTGTTTTATGTCCAATTTAATGAAGAAATTCACTTTTTGAATAAAGTATCCGAAGTATTTGGCATAGAAAAATACGACGTGGACCTCGCCCGGATCGATGCACTCGGCCGCCGAATTTATGACGAGGACCCACCAGCCAAGCCGTATCCCTACTGCCTCGGAAAGCTGCGGAAATTGTCATTTCTGACTTTCGATGGACCGGCAGTCTATCTCGACGCCGATTGCATCGTCACCGCGGCACCAGAGCTGTTCAGCGGGATCTTCTCCATGGCGCGGCCGGGTCTCGGCTATATCAACACGAGCCCGGACGGGGTGTATGAAGATGCGCCCGCGGCCGCCGCCCTTCGCGCCCGATCGACTTTTCTGACATCGGGCATGATCGCAAAATCCGCGAATCCCTTTGATATCTCCGAACTCGAGCGATTCTTCGACGACGCGGCGGTGCGGCTGTTTCATCAGGTGAGGAGGCGCGGCGGCTACGTCGATCAGCCACTATGGAATTTGCTGGTGGATTGCGGTTTCTGCTCTGCCGTCGATCTGCTGGCCGACAGGCGGGCATCGCGGGTGACGAGCGTAACTGGCGATCTGACTCTCCAGCCGGACGGATCGGCCGCGGTAGGCGGATTACCGGTTCTGCTGTTGCACCTCGCCGGACCGGCGCTGAAAGCCAGCCCGCGATACCGGTACCTGTTCGATGGCATGCTCCTCGGCGGCCTGCGCGATATCGCCGCCGGCGACCCTGCCGCGTTCGCGGAAATCAACCGCTTTTTATTCACCCGGTAAGACGCGGTCTGCGAATGCCGCGCGACTCGCTGGAGCCGACCGTGCTGCCCAAAATCTCTGTCGTGATCTGCACCTTCAACCGCCACGATCTGCTGCTGGAGGCGATTATGTCGATCGAGCTGCAGGATTTGCCGGATCAGGATTACGAGCTCATCGTCGTCGACAATTCGGACGATCTGGCGGCGCGAGACCAATTTCGCGACAGCCTGCAGATCACCTGTGCGCACCGTTATATCGACGAGGCGCGCCCGGGCCTCTCGCGCGCCCGCAATATCGGCATTCAGGCCGCGCGCGCTGGGCTCGTAGCCTTCTTGGACGATGATGCCAAGGCTTCCGTTGGCTGGCTGCCGCACATCATAAAGTCTTTTGCAGAGCATGAGGAAGCCGGTGTGGTGGGCGGCCCGGTGCGGCCGATCTGGGCGGCGCGGCCTCCAGCCTGGCTGACCCCCCAGCTGCAGAGCTTTCTGACCGTAATCGATCGCGGCGACGAGCCGCGTCCGTTGGCGGAGGAGGAATGGTTATCCGGCACCAACATCGCCTTTCGCACCCAAGCGGTCACAGAAGCAGGCTTGTTTCCGGAAAACCTCGGCCGCATCAGGGGTCTGCTGTTGTCAAACGAGGAGTTGCTGGTAACCAAGCGCATAAGAGATCTCGGTTACACCGTTCTTTACGATCCCAAGATCGAGATGCATCATCGCGTGCATCCAGAACGGGTAAGTCAATCCTGGCTGCGCCGACGGGTGTTTTGGCAAGTTTTGTCGGATCTTTATATTGACGAGCAGCCGCAGAAGTGCCGGGCCGAGGACGATATACAGCGGGTTCTTGATTTTCTGATGAAACTGGCGCCACGGCATCGCGGTGCGATGGGACTTTTTCTCGACACTGACGACCCGGACCTGCTCACGGCACAAACCGAAGCCATAAGCGGGCTCGCCCGGCTGCTGGCCACTGATTGCGGCGATTGGCGCGGCTTTCTCGCCAGCCGGGGTTGATTGTGACCGCAGAGCCGCGGTCTGTCCTGATCCTGTCGACCACGCCGCCTTTGCCGCGCGATTACGGTAACCGCAATCGCGTGCACCAGACGGTATCGCTGTTCCGGCGAATGGGGTTTGCGGTTTCGTTCCTGCTCTATCCGATCGACCGCGATTGGGCAGAAGAGGTGCCCGGCTATTACCGCCAGCTGGTCGAAAGCTTCGACTTTTTCGCCATTGTCCCGAACAGCCTAAAATTGCATCAAAATGCGCGAGGGTACCACCATGGCATTGACGAGTGGTGGGACGACAACATCGCGCAGCAGCTGACCTGGCTGTTTCAGCGCAAAAAATTCGACGTCCTTTTTGTCAATTATACATTTTTTTCAAAGGCGTTCGAGTATGCGCCGCCGGGGGTCGTCAAGGTCCTGGACACGCATGACCTTTTTTCCGGGCGGCGAGAACTCTTCGCGAAATTCGGGGTGGCGCCCGAGTTCTTTTACACATCGCCAGAGCGGGAAACGGCGGCGCTCGACCGCGCCGACGCAGTGATCGCCATCAAGCAATCGGAGGCAGTCGCGCTTAGAGCGCTCACTGCGCGGACCGTCTTTTCGCTGCCTTATTGGGATGACCGTTCGCTGGACGCCCGCCCGGCTCGGCGCGAGCTCAAGCCCTACGATCATGACAGACCATTTCGATTAGGATTTTTGGGGGCGCATAATTCGGTCAATATCGTCAATCTGCGGCGGTTTCTGTCGGTTTTTGCGCGCTACGTCCTGCTTTACGATGCGCCTGTCGAAGTGATCATCGCCGGCAATGTGAGTGAAGGAATCCCCGAGGATTATCCCTTCGCAAGAAAGCTCGGTTTTCTCGACGATGCCGCCGAATTCTATCGGGCAATCGATGCGGTATTGATCCCGCTCGAGTTTTCGACCGGCATAAAGATCAAAGTTGCGGAGGCGCTGGCCCGGAATGTGCCGGTGCTGGCGACGCGCGACGCGTTTGACGGCTTCAAGGCGTACCACCCGACGCAGCATGCGCCGACATTGCACGCGCTCTGCGACATCGTCGTGTCCGCCGCCTATGGCGATATCCCACCTCACGAGCTGGCATGGGCGACCGAGAGGTCGAAGCTCGCCGCAGCGACAGCGGAGGAGCGCGGGTTCAAAGAACTGCGCGGGTGGATCGACGCATCACTGGGTCCCGTCGTACGGGCGTGCCGGGAATTGCTCAGCTGCCTGGATCAACGTTCGCAGGAACTCGGCCCCGACGAGGTGGTCGAGCGTGCCCGAACATTGTCGCGCGATGATTCCTACCGGCCGTTGGCCGGTCAATGTGCGCATCAGATCTGCCGGCGCCTCGGCTACCCGATCGGCAGTTGGGGCTTGTCGCAGAAAATCTTCCAGCCCGATTTCGACCTGCAAGGGCAAATAAAGTGGATAAATCAGCAGGTCGTGGTGACCCGCTGATCCGCTAATTCCGGATATCTCGGAAGAACATCGGCTGCACAAAAAATTCGAGCGCCACGATGCGGCGCTCGATCTCTGCACTCCCCACAGCGAGGAGTTTAAGAGGCAACTCATTTGCCCATCATCTATTCGCCTCCCCGGCGGAAGCCGGGGCCCATTGCTCGGTTGCCTGGACTCTCCGTTGGGCTGATAAGTGTTGGTGGACGAATGGATCCCGGCATTCGCCGGGAAAGCGCAAATGACTGCTTCCCGACGAGGCCCGGTCCCGATTTCTTCATAAGCTCGAAGCAGTGGCCGGTTGCGGTCAGTGGAAGAAGGTGCTGTCGATATGCGTGATCCCGACCAGGGTCATTGTCGAGCCGTCGGGCAAAGTGATCGTCGTGTCGCCGCCGCTGACATTGGCGGTCGCTACGACATGATCGACGCTGGCAGCGTCCTGACCCGCAAAGGTGATCGCGTCGCCATGCGCCTGGTTGAACCCGACGACAGTATCTTGACCTCTCACGCCGCTGTCCTCGATCAGGGCGCCGCCGCTGCCGGTAGTGATCAAATTGTGGCCGGATCCGCCGTCGATCGTGTCGGGTCCGCTGCCTCCGAAAATTGTGTCGTTCGCGCCCCCGCCAACAATCAGATCTGGCCCGGAACCGCCATGGACCAATGTGGGGCCTAACCCGGCATAGATCGTGTCGGGTCCGCTGCCGGCAAAGATCGTGTCGCGGCCGTCGCCGCCAAAAATCAGATCCGGGCCGCTGCCGCCGACGATCAAGTCGCCGCCATGGCCCGCGAAAATTGTGTCGGGCCCGCTGCCGCCGATAATCATGTCCTTGCCGTCTCCGCCGACGACAAGGGTCGAGCCGCTGCCGGCGGTGATCACATCTCGGCCGCTGCCGCCGTAAATCGTTGTCGGGCCGCTGCCGCCGCTGATGGTTGCGTGGCCCATACCGCCATATATCTGTGTCGGGCCGCTCCCGCCGATGATCGTGTCTCGCCCGTCGCCGGCAAAGATCGAGGTCGGGCCGCCTCCGCCGACGATCAGATCGCCGCCGTGACCGGCATAGATCGTGTCGGGCCCGCTGCCGCCGACAATCGTGTCCTTGCCATTGCCTCCGACGATGAGCTCGGCGCCACTGCCGCCGACGACGAGGTCGCGCCCGTTTCCGCCATAGATGGTGTCGTGGCCGGTGCCGCCCAGTATCGTGTCGGGGCCGTTGCCGCCAAAGATCTGATCATTGCCCGAGCCGCCGAAGATCATCGTCGGGCCGTGACCACCGTAGATCGTGTCGTTGCCGCTTCCGGCGATGACCGTGTGCGGCCCGCCGCTGCCGACATGCACGCCATAATCGCCGGCTAGCATATCGAGGGTTCTGCCGTCCGGGGACAGTACTGCAACTCCTTGATATCCCGGCGGTATGGCGCCAGAGCCGTGGCCCGAGGTCAACAACTCCAGATTGAATTCTCCGGCGACCGGCGGCGGCAAGCCGCTGCCGTCCGGTGTCGCGACGACATTGGTGTCACTGCCATTCGCAAAAAAGGTATATTGCCCACCTGGGACTGATGCCATATGACCATACCCTTTGAAATTGTCGTCGCGTCGCTGCGTACGACCAATGGATGAACTCGACGGCAACAAAACACGCTTCGCGGATTTCGTCGATCCTTTTCTGTTCCAATTTTAATCGGTTGTGCTTCGATATTGGCGCAGTACGAAACGAGTATTGCAGAAGAATTCATATCTAATTTGGGATAAGAGACGATAATGGCCATGATGGCCACCGCGATGCAGCAAGGAGTATCCGCATGCCCACCGAGGAACGCGCGAGTGTCTGCACCTTCGACTGCCCCGATACCTGCAGTCTGAGTGTGACTGTCACGGACGACAGCATCGCAAAAGTGCGTGGTTCAGATGCCGTGCCGTACACGGCCGGAGTCATTTGCAACAAGGTGGCCCGCGAGATGAGCGCGTTCGTACACGGGCCGGGCCGCTTGCTGCACCCGCTGCGTCGCGTCGGGACCAAGGGTTCCGGCCAGTTCGAACCGATCACGTGGGACGCGGCGTTGGACGAAATCCATCGGCGGGTGAGCGAGATAATCGGGCGCTGGGGCGCGCAATCGGTCATGCCGTTGAACTATGCCGGTCCACACGGTCTGCTGGCCGGGGACAGCATGTCCCTGCGTTTCTTCAACCGGCTGGGCGCCACCCAGCTTTATCGGCGGGCGCTGTGCGGCGGCGTGCGCAGTGAAGCATGGTCGGGAACTTACGGCGCCGTGCCGGGCTGCCCGCCCGAATTAGCCGAGACTGCCCGGCTCAATGTTGTCTGGGGGAACAATGCGACGGTGACCAATGTTCATCTCGTCCGTTGCATCCGCAAATCAAAACGCGCCGGCGGCAGGCTCGTGGTGATTGACCCGCTGCACACCAAGATGGCGGAGCAGGCCGACCTGCATTTGCAGCTGCTGCCCGGCACCGATGTATTGCTCGCCTGGTCATTGGCCGCCGAGCTCGAGCGATCGGGTTCTCTGAATGCAGCGTTCATCGCCGCCCAGGTGCTGGGGGCAGAGGAGTTCATGGCGCGCGCCCGCGAATGGCCGGCAGCGCGCGCGGCCGCGGTTTGCGGGTTGAAGGAGAGTGAGATCCTGACCCTCGCGCGCTGGCTCACCGAGGCCGAACCTCTGGTCATGGCGCCAGGCAACGGGCTCGAACGCGGCCGCAACGGCGGCAGCGCCATTCGCGCCGCAATCGCGTTGCCGGCGCTGCTGGGAAAGCTCGGCAAGGGTAGCGGCATTGTGCTCGGCGCGAGCAACGCCTTTCCCAAGACCCCGAACCGGCTGCAGCGACCGGACCTGATCCCCGCCGGCACCCGCACGCTCAACATCAACGATATCGGTCGCCATCTCGCCGAGGACGACATCGATCCGCCGTTGCGGGGGTTGTTCATTTATAACCACAACCCGATCGTCGTGCATCCCGACCAGAACCGGATGGCGCGCGGGCTCGCCCGCCCGGATGTGTTTGCTGTCGGCATCGAGCTGGCGATGACCGAAAGCATGCAGTACTGCGATGTTGTGCTGCCGGCGGCCACCCATTTCGAATACGCCGACCTCTATCCCTCCTACGGTCATCATTGGCTGCAGCGCGCCGAGCCGGTGATCCCCCCGCCGGGCGAAGCATTGCCGAATACCGAGATCTTCCGCCGGCTCGCCGCACGCTTCGGCTTTGACGAGCCGTGCTTCAAGGCGACCGACGAAGAACTGATGGACGATGCCGTCGATGTCGGCGACGCCCGCCTTGGGGGCGCCCGGCCGAGCACGATACCGACGGGGCGAGCGGTGCAGATGACGGGGCCGGACGGCGCGCCGCTGGTACTTTTTGACAATCTCTTCCCCGGCACGCCGTCAGGGAAGATCGAGCTCAAGTCCCAGACATTGGCCGACCGGTGGGGCGCCGATGCCGTGTTGCCGGCCTGGCGGGAGCGAGCGGTCGAGCATCCGCTGATGCTGATATCGCCCGCTTCCGACAAGCGTATCTCCTCGACACTGGGCGGTCTCGTGGCGTCGCGTCAGGCGCCGCCGCTGTTGATGAACCCCGAGGACGCGGCGCACCGAAATCTCAAAGACGGCAATGAGGTGCGCGTGTGGAACGAGCGCGGCGACGTCGTTCTGCCGCTCGCCGTGACCGCCGCGGTCCCGCGCGGCGTTGTCGCCAGCGAGAAGGGGGCCTGGCTGGCGACGAGCCGCACGGGACGAACCATCTCGGCGCTCGTCTCGGCGGACCTCAAGGCCGACCTCGCCGAAGGGGCGTGCTTTAACGATACGCAGGTCGAAGTAAGCCTAGCTTGAAAATGCGGCAGGAGACCGAGATGGCCTTTGGGCTGACCGCCGAGCAGGGGGAATTGCGGGAAGCGGTAACGCGGCTGTGTGGCCGCTTTGGCGACGAGTATTGGCTCAGAAAGGACGAGGAGGGCGGCTTCCCGCACGAGTTCCATCAGGCGACGGCCGAAGCGGGCTGGCTCGGCATTGCGATGCCGGAAGCCTATGGCGGCAGCGGGCTCGGCATCACCGAAGCCGCGATCCTGATGCAGGCGGTCGCCCAGTCGGGCGCCGGGTTCAGCGGCGCCTCGGCGATTCACATGAACATTTTCGGACTGCACCCGGTCGTCGTCTTCGGCACAGACGAGCAGAAGCAGCGGTTTCTGCCGCCGTTGATTGCCGGCAAGGAGAAGACCTGTTTTGCGGTGACCGAGCCCGATGCCGGGCTGGACACGACGCGCCTCAAGACGCGCGCGGTGCGCGAGGGCGGCCACTATATCCTCACGGGCCGGAAGATCTGGATCTCGACCGCGCAGGTCGCCGAGAAAATGCTGATCCTCGCGCGCACGACGCCGATCGAGGAGGCCGCGCGCCCTTCGCTGGGGATGACGCTATTCTATACCGATCTCGACCGCAGCGCCGTCGAGGTGCGCGAGATCCCGAAGATGGGGCGCAAGGCGGTCGACTCGAACCTCCTTTTCATCGACGGGCTGAAGGTGCCGGTCGCCGACCGGATCGGCGAGGAGGGCCGAGGCTTTCATTACATCCTGCACGGCATGAACCCGGAGCGCATCCTGATCGCCGCGGAAGCCGTCGGCCTCGGTCGCGCGGCGCTCGACCGCGCCGCCCGCTACGCGAAGGAGCGCGTCGTTTTCGGCCGGCCAATCGGTCA